>JBCCIA010000015.1:0-34000 GCA_039028475.1 Spirochaetota bacterium
GAATAGTTGCTTTGCTTTTTGTTTTTTGTCTAGCAGTTTCGTCTGTTAGTGCTCTCGAAACGAATGACTTAATTGGACATTGGCAAGGTGTGGATTACCGTGGAAAAAAAGTTTCATTTATATTTTATAAAGAAGGTTATCTAAAGATCGTCTCAGGCAAGCAAATCATTGGTGGAGAAAAAAATGAAAGTTTAAAATACCAAATTATTACTGGTGGAAAACCAGAGAAGTTGGATTTGGTAATGAGCAAAAATGGCAAAGAAGAAAAGATCCAGTTGATTGCTAAGATGATTGACTCCTATAGAATGATTCTCTATGGTAAGGGAAAGGGGAAAGAGAGACCAGCTAAATTCTACTTCAAAGATTCAAAAAACTTGATGATCGTTTTCAAAGAAAAATAATGCACTATCTTCGATCCACTTTTTTTTGTAGCTCTTTCGCTGAGAAAAAGTAGAAAATACACGGCTCCTAATCCCAAAGGAGCTTTTGTGTGCAATCCATCTCTATTGACAGAATACCTGATTCCATCTGTGAGAAAGTTTATACAGAAGCCTTTTCTATGGCCAATTGCTATACTATTTTTCCCATCTATCGCTTGTTCCAAACCTTATTTCCAGCCTCAGGTTGCTACGCAGAGTTTTTCCTATCTGTTCATTGACAAAAACTTACAAAATATCTATCGGGAAACGCCCCAAGGTATCTATATGTATAAGGAACCAGTTGTGAAAAACGATTCTGCTAAAGCTGAGTTTTTTGTAGCTCCTGAAGAAATCCCTATATTTCGTAATATGTTTTCCTATTTGCAGGAGGAAGAAATCCTCAAGGTCTATCTGACAAAATCAGATAAAAAGATAGAGGAAATTTTGCCGCTTGGGCCTTCCTATAAGGTTGTCCCTAAACTACCTAAGGTAAGCCAGGCGACGAAACCACTGGAGCACCTTAGAATTGCCATTGATCCTGGGCATATCGCAGGGACATGGAAAGAGTCCGTATTGGAAGACCGCTATGTATCTATACGAGTAGGCCGTGGGAAAAAAAGTAAAAAGATCCGCTTTTATGAGTCCGAACTGGCCTATGATACGGCCAGAATTCTACGTGACTATCTAAAACGTGATGGTGCAACTGTTTTCATAACTAAGAAAGCCAAAGGAATCACAGCTTTTGGACTTTCGTTTGCTGAGTGGAAGAAGAAGAGAAAATTGCAAGCATTGGAGTCTGAGTTTGCCAAGGGTAACATAACTGCTGCAGAAAAAGAGCACTTGGCAAACAAGGCAAAAGACAGGGAGTTGTTTCATAAATTTTTTAGAACATTCGAGCTAAACGAGCGTTCCCGGCTGATCAATGCTTTTCATCCACACGCTACGGTTGTCATCCACTACAATATCGAACCAGATCATATTTTCTTACGTACACGTGGTTCCAGTATAGGAATTAGCAAAAATAATTACAGCATGTCCTTCGTCCCAGGTGGTTTTGAAGAGGGCTCTATGCAAGAACCTGAGAATCGCCTGAATCTACTGCGATTGCTTCTCACAGATGATTTACAAGATTCGCTGGAGTTCTGTTCTTTTGTACAAAAAAGCTTTGAAACGATTTTAAAGGTTCCACACATTCCCAGCCATGGCAAACCTGGATATTTACGAGACACAAGTGTGGAAACTACTGTACCTGGGGTGTATTCACGTAATTTGCGTCTGACACGCAAGGTTTATGGTCCTATCTGCTATGGAGAAAGCCTGTACCAAAACAATGTGCAAGAATACCAGGATTTGAGTAGAAAGGATTACCGCTACCGAGGCAAAAAAATTCCCAAACGTATCCAACAAAATGCCTATGCCTACTACCAAGGAATTCGTAAATATTTCCAGAAAAAACGTAAAATTCATAGTAGTGACAAGAAAAAGAATTAGTACAACACGCCGTATTTCCGCAAAGTTCGTTTGTAACGTCTTGTAAAAAGGTTACTTGCTTTAGCTTTCGGGATCTCTGCCTTCTGGATTCTCTCGTAGTTTTTTCGTAGGCGTTTTTCTGGTAACGGGTGGGTGGATAGAAAACCAGAGAGCATCTTTACAATACGGTTGTCTTTGCGGCTTTTTTGTATCTCGTCGAAGAAATAAGACATAGCACCAGGATAGTAGATGGATCCCTGCAAGTATAGAAAACCCATTTCATCTGATTCTAATTCATCTCCGCGGCTGTTTGACAAAAGTGCTAAATTACCCGCTAGCTTAGAGCCTATTTCTACCAAAATAGAAGACCCTTCACCCAAGATAAGGGAAATGATAAGCTCTACACCAAAAGCAGCAAGCATCCTTTGTCTAGCATGACGTTTTTCTGCATGAGCTATTTCATGTGCTAAAACAGCGGCAAGGCTCGCTTCATTGGGAAGTATCCTCAGTAGACCGGTGTAAACATAGATAAAACCACCTGGTGTACAAAATGCGTTGATGGTAGAATCATCCTCGATTAAGGTAACTTTATAGGGATAGATATTTTTTTTTCTAACGAATTTGGAGCGTAAGACTTCATTGGCAACTTTTTGTACATAGTTTCTTAGGGGAGTATTTCGTAAAACTTTGTATTCCTTACTATTGCGAATTTGTGTATCCATAGATTTGCCTATTTCTACGTCATCCGCATCTGAAAAGACAAGGTTCACTGCCTTTTCACAAGAGCAGGTGCTTGCAATGAGAAATAAGAAAAGCAGTTGTCTAAGGAGGAAACGCATATAATAATACTTTTTCAGAATTCTAGCGTATGGCTATTTCTAATATAAGGGGAGCGTGATCAGAAACAACCACATCCTTAGCTATAGAAGTAGATCTGAGTTTTTTTTCTAAGTTTTTTGTTACAAAGAAATAGTCAATTCGCCAACCCTTATTGTTTTCTCGGGCATGAAAGCGGTAGGTCCACCAAGTGTAGCTATCTTTTTTCTTAGGATGGAAATGGCGAAATGTATCGATTAGGCCTGATTCTAGATACTCGCTAAGCCACTTCCGTTCTTCAGGAAGAAAGCCGCTGTTCTTTTCATTGCCTTTTGGGTTGTGAATGTCTGCTTCGGCATGGCAAATATTGACATCTCCGCATAGGATTAGGTTTTTGTATTTTTTTTCCCATTCTGCTTTTTTCTCAGACATATGCTCTAAAAACTTCATTTTAATGTCTTGTCGTTCTGTTCCTGAGGTTCCAGAAGGGTAGTAGGTATTGATAAAAGTAAAGTTTTTGTATTCAACAATAATATTTCTTCCTTCGAAATCAAACAACTCGTGTTCCATCCCAAAAATACATTTTACAGGCTTTTTTTTGGTGAATACTGCTGTGCCGCTATAACCTTTCTTTTTAGCACTAAATATATAGGGAATGTACTTTCTTTCTCGCCAAAAAGACAGATCAATTTGTCGTTTTTCGGCTTTGATTTCTTGGAACGCAACAATATCTGGAGCTTGTTTTTCAATAAATTCATGCAATCCTTTACTCGCCGCAGCTCGAATGCCATTACAGTTTAATGAGATGATTTTCATATGTTTCGCCCTGCAAAAAAATGCATCTGACAACCCCTATAAATTACTTGAGTCAGATAAGTCATATATTCCTATGGAATAAATGGGGATCAAGACTAAAAAAATTAGTATTAAAAATAAATCCGAAATTACAGAGTTATTGGGTCGGGCAAAAGCCGACTTGCAGGATGCGATTGAAACTGTAAAACCCATTCTTGCAGATGTAGAAAGCTTGGGTGACAAAGCTATCCGCTCTTATACAGAAAAGTTTGATGGAGTTACACTTGCTAATTTTACCATTACGCCAGCAAAAGAAAAACTCACAATTTCGGAGGATTTGCAAGCTGCACTATTGCAAGCTAAGCAAAATATAGAAACATTTCACCGTGCGCAATTGCGCGAAACTTTAGAAATCCAGGTTGCGGGCAACCGTTTGGGGATCAAATACACCCCGATTGACTCCCTTACCATCTATGCACCAGGTGGAAAAGCCTTGTATCCTTCTTCTATCCTTATGGGAGCCATTCCAGCAAAGGTAGCTGGGGTGAAAAAAATAAATCTTTTGACCCCTCCTAACAGTTCAGGTTCACTTGCACCTGGTCTTATCTATGCTGCTAAATTGGTAGGTATCGATACCATTTATACAATTGGTGGTGCACAGGGAATAGGCGCTGTGGCCTATGGCACAGAAAGTGTCAAGTCTTCTGAGTTCATTGTTGGTCCAGGCAACCGCTATGTTGCAGCTGCAAAAACCTACCTTGCCGGTTTGGGACGAATAGGTATAGAGAGTCCTGCAGGTCCTAGTGAAGTTCTTATTCTTGCCGATGAAACCGCCAATCCGGAATGGGTGGCTTGTGATATGCTATCACAGGCAGAGCATGGAGAAGACTCTCCAGCAATACTGGTAACTGACTCCGAAAAACTTGCGGAACAGGTAGCGAAAGAGTTGGATCGTGCTTTGCAAACTAGGCTGAAGCGCCGTGAAATGAAACAAAAGGCCATTGAAGAGCAGGGTTATATACTCATTTTCCCAAGTATGGAAGAGGGCATTGCTTTTAGTAATTTATACGCTCCTGAGCATTTGGAGATTATGACCAAAAACTACAATGAGCATTTCCAGCAAATCCTGCACGCCGGTTCGGTATTTTTAGGTCCCTATTCACCAGTTGCTATGGGAGATTATGTTAGCGGGACGAATCATATCCTACCTACAGCAGGGGCCTGCCGGATTTACTCTTCCTTAGGGGTTGATACTTTTCTCAAAAGAGTCACGTTCCAAGAAATCAACAAAGAATCGCTCCAGGCCTTATACCCACATGTTAAGGCTTTGTCTGAATTTGAAGGTTTAGACGAAGAACATGGAACTTCTGTCTACCTACGGACCCTATAAGCTGTTTTCCCAAGTATGAAGAAGATTGTCGACTTACAGAAACTCCAGTCTGTTGTTTTCGCTGCAAAGCGAGATGGGAAGACAATTGCCTTGGTTCCCACAATGGGGTATTTGCACGCGGGTCATATATCATTGGTACAAGCAGCACAAGCAAAAGCGGATATTACAATTGTCTCTATCTTTGTCAATCCAAGTCAGTTTAACAACCCAGAAGATTTCACCAATTATCCTAAAGATCTGCAGGCCGATTGTAAGATCTTAGAAGAGCAGCAGGTAGATATCGTCTTTATTCCCACAGCAGAAGCCATGTACCCCCAAGGAAAGATGGGGATACAGATTCGCATTGAATCTCTGATGCAAAACCTATGTGCTACGACACGCCCTGGGCATTTTGAAGGGGTTCTTACCATCATCTGCAAATTGTTCCACCTTAGCCAACCAGATCATGCCTTTTTTGGTAAGAAAGATTACCAGCAGTACCTACTCGTTAAAAGGCTTGCCGAAGAGCTATCCTTTCCAGTGAGTGTCGAGGGAGTGGATACCTTACGTGAGTCCGACGGTTTAGCGATGAGTTCTCGCAATGCGCGTCTAGATACAGAACTGCGCAAAGCGGCATCTCTGATACCAAGAGCCTATAATTTTGTGAACAAGCATTGGAAGTCAGGCGAACGAGACATCAAAACATTACGGGCAATCTTTGCAGAGGTAGTCTTGACATCTCCCCACATAGAGATTGATTACTTGGAAGCGGTTGACCCTTATACCTTAGAAGAAAAAACAAGCGACGATGTGAGTGAATTTATCTTAGCTACTGCTATCTTTGTGGGGAAAGTTCGACTCATAGACAATCAATTATTTTCCATATGAAAAACCTTGTAGAGCTATATGCAAAGAAAATTTCTCAATCACAATTTGTGAAAACCTACCGTAAGGACAAAAAGTTTCAGTTTTACGGGGTACCCCAGTCTGCTCTTTCTTTTTTAGCAGCTTCTATATTTGGGGCTAGCAAAGAACAGAGCGTTATCAGCATCAGTCCAACAAATTCCGAAGCAGAATTTTTGTACCGCGAAAGTCTCAGTTTTTTACCCGCAGAGGTGTGTTTTTACTTTCCGGGTCCAGAAGGCATTCCTTATGATTATTCCAACGTTGGTCCCGAAACACGTAAGGATAGGATCAATGTTCTCTCCACCTTGCTGAATGATGAAAAGGGTATTATATTTACTTCTTCCTCTGGTTTCTTGCGTAGCGTGCCAAAGCCTAGCATCCTACAGGGGAAGACTATTCATTTGCGTAAGGGGCAGGAGATTTCTCCACAGGAAGTAATTCGCAAACTCATCAGCGAGGGTTACAAACGAGAAGAAATCTGTGAACAGTACGGACGTTTTTCGGTAAAAGGTGGGATTATAGACGTTTATCCGTCCTCTACAGAACCTTTCCGCTTGGATTTTTTTGGTGATTGTATCGATGAAATCAAAAACTTTGACCCCGGTACGCAGAGATCTCTGGCACCAGTGGAAGAAATTTTACTTTTGCCATCAGATGAGTTTATACTTTCCGAGGAAGAGAAAGCAAAGTATTATAAGAAGTTAGATTCCTTTCCGCAAAGTCTGAAAAGGCCTGAACATGAATTTGGGGATGAAATTGTCGAGGAACTCATACCTCTAATTCGCAAACCAACAGGTTTATTGTCTTACTTTCGCAAAGAGCCAGTTGTAATTTACAACCAGCAACAAGATGTGTTAGCTAGAGCAGAACAGATCCAAAGAGAATATACAACTCTCTATGAAAAGAGAAAAGAGGAGATTATATGTGTTCCTCCGAATGTTTTGCTTTCCTTGGATAAAGAGCTGCACTTTTTACAAACAGTTGCTGGCGTACAGCGTAAATTAGTTACATCTTCTCTGGTAAAAGAAAATGAGTTAGATTTACAAATTCGTTCTGTCGATTCTTTCAAAGGGAAGATCCGTGACGTTCGAAGCAAAATTAAAAACTTACACGCAGAAAGAGAAGCAAATATACTCTTGACTTCTTCTTTTCCCGCGCAAACAGAACGTCTAACCAGTCTTTTCTCAGAATTTCACATGAATGCTATTCGAGAAAAAGCAGAGGAACCATTTCTCTTTGAACTGCCTTTGCAAAAGCAAAGCCTACATTTAGCCCTCTCGGAATTGCGTAACGGTTTCGTTTTGCAGGAAGAAGGAATCCATATTTGGTCAGACAATGATATATTTGGTAGGGCTTACAAACGGAAGAGTCGTTTCAAGAGAAAGTCTTCTAAGATCATCGATAGTTTTATTGATCTGAAAGAAGGAGACTTTGTAGTTCATGCCAACCACGGTGTTGGTAAATTCGTTAAAATTGAAAAAGTAACGGCGAATGAAAAAACTAGAGATTTTCTCAAGCTAGAATACTCTGGAGGTGATACCTTATTTGTTCCTTTGGATCAAATCTCACTGGTCCAACGCTATATCGGTGGTTCTGATAGACCGACACTCGATACCTTAGGAAAAAACCTGTGGAAAAAGAAAAAGGAGCGGGTGCAAGAGTCGGTCGATAAGTTGGCAGAAGAACTGGTGATCATGTATTCCAATCGCATGAAGCTGCAAGGTTTTGCCTACCCCAAAGATTCGATTTGGCAAGAAGAATTTGAAGCTGAGTTTGAGTATGAAGAAACCCCGGATCAACTAGCCGCTATCGAGGCAGTGAAATTGGACCTGGAGTCATCACGCCCTATGGATCGTTTGGTCTGTGGCGATGTTGGTTATGGGAAAACAGAAGTTGCTATCCGTTCTGCATTTAAAGTGATTATGGCTGGTAGGCAGGTCATATTCATTGCACCAACGACGATTTTAGCGTTGCAACACTACAATACTTTGAAAAGCCGTTTTCAAAACTACCCAATAAAATTAGAAATGGTTTCTCGTTTCCGCACCGCTAAGGAAAATAAAGATGCTATCAAAGACTTCAATTCTGGCGAGTTAGACCTGTTGGTAGGTACCCATGCCCTATTGACGGGAAACACCAAGGCAAAAAAATTAGGACTACTCATCATTGACGAAGAACAACGGTTTGGTGTTAATCATAAAGAAGCGATTAAGAAAATTAAAAATTTGGTGGATGTACTCACTTTAACAGCAACGCCTATTCCCCGTACCTTACACATGTCTTTGACGGGGATTCGTGATTTGTCGATCATTGAAACTCCTCCTCGCAACCGCCAGAGTGTCGAAACTTTTGTGATGGAAGACAACGATGACATCATGATTGCTGCTATCCAAAAGGAGATAGACCGTGGAGGACAGGTTTTTTATCTCTACAATCGTGTCGAAACCATTGAAGAAGAGGCAAAAGCCTTAGAAGAATTGCTTCCCAATATATCGATTGGTGTTTTGCATGGACAGTTGACAGAGGAAGAAGTGGAAGAAACATTGATTGACTTTAACAAAAAAAAGTATGATCTGTTGGTAACAACCACGATTATAGAATCTGGTATCGATATGCCAAATGTGAACACGATCATAGTGAGACGAGCCGATCGATTTGGTTTGTCGCAGCTCTACCAGATTCGCGGTAGGGTAGGACGAAGTGGTAGAAAGGCACACGCTTATCTATTCTTTCCCGCAGGCAAAGTTTTGACAGAACAGGCAGAGAAGCGTCTCAATACAATCCATGAATACCAAGAGTTGGGTTCCGGTTTTAAAGTGGCCATGCGAGATTTGGAAATTCGTGGAGCTGGTAATTTACTGGGAAAAGAGCAGAGTGGTGACATCATGGAAGTCGGTTTTGATCTATACGTACAAATGCTCAACGAAGCAGTCTCACGCCTAAAAGGTGAGGTGGTAGAAATAGAGACAAGGGCCTCGGTAAACTTTGCTACCAGTTTTCACTTACCCGATCAGTACATTCCAGATACTAGACAAAAAGTCGAATTCTACAAAAAGTTTGAATCCTGTTTAACAGAAGAAGAAGTGGAGAGCGTCGCAAAAGAAATGCAAGACCGCTTTGGAATTATACCAGCGGATGCAGCTGTGTTTATTCTATTAGAGAAAATTCGTACCCTCGCCTCTCAAATAGGATTTGACTCTGTTTTGGAAAAAGACAAAGAGATTTGCTTTAAGTCTGGAGCCAATTTCAAAGGAGAACCTGCTAAGATCATTGCCCTTATCTCGCAAGGACCCAATCCATACATCAAACCTGGCGAGCCAGCTGTATTGCGTTACAAGCCCTATTCAGAGAAAGAAGATGAAAAATTGCAAGAAGTGTTAGCCCTCATACAAAAACTTCTTTAAAGAAATAAGCTGCAAAAAAAGATAGTCAAAAAATTGGAAAATTTTAGCTTATTTTCCCAAAGGTATAGATATGAAAAAAAGTATTGTTCTGATTGCATTTATTTTTCTTTTCAACATGTGCACGTGCGACCAAGGTGGTTCGACAAATTCTCCGGTCATTGAAGTATTGGATAGCCATAAAATTACCGTAAAACAATTTGATGATGCATATGAAACAGCTATTGAGTCATTGAGTAGAACCCAAAATATTGAAAAGAAAAATCTTATAGATTGGATTTCTAAGGACATCAGTGAAGTACCAGATCAATTCAAAGGGTTAAACCAACAATTCCAGAAGAAAAACTTTTACGACAATTACCGCCAAATGATGATGATCAAAATTGTTGCAGATAAAACTAACTTTACCACTAGACCAGATATTAAGCGAATTCTTGACCAAGTTACCATGCAAACCATTTCATCTCTCTATATCCAAGAACAGGTGGAAAAAAAGTTGCATATTACAGAAAAACAAATAGAAGCAGAATGTGGCCGTTTGCGCAAGGAAAATGCTCAATTTTCTGCTATGGATATCAATCGGTGTATGATGATTGCTAAAGGTTTCTTGAAGAGAAGAGAGTCTGAGAAAATTGTTCCTAAGGTTATGGAGCGTATCAAAGAACGTATTAGTATCAAACACAACGATAAGTTTGACTTGGATGAGTATTTAAAAAATGCCAAAGGCAAAAAGCCTGCGGAGTCTCCCGAAAAGCCTAAAGAAGAGACAAAATAAGTACAGTAAGCTAGAATTGGACAATTATTTAAATGTACTGCTCCGTAGCATCATAGAAGCGATTACGGAGTTTTTGCCCGTATCCTCAACAGGTCACCTATTCTTTTTTACCAGTTACTTTCCCTTCCAAGAAATTGGTGGTGACTCCGAAAAGTTTGATGACCTTTTTGATATCTTCATCCAAACAGGCGCTATTCTTTCCGTCATTGTTCTATATTTTCAACAACTGCTCAGCAAAGTAAGCCTCTCTTTGGCATATTTAACAAAGAAGACTGAAGACTCCTCTGGCTATCGTTTTATGACATCCATCGTATTGGGTTCTTTGCCCATTCTATGCGTAGGCTTTTTGGCAAAAGATTTCCTGGATGTGATTAAGTCTCGTCCCGATTTGCATATGATCCTAGGTGCATCCTGGCTTTTAGGCGGTGTTGCTATTGTCTATACCGAAAGAAGGTTTGCAGCTTCCCATACACCTACTCTAGAGCAGCAGACAGTAGAAGAAGAGAAGAGTATTTTAGTTGTACCTGCAAAATCTGCTCTTTGGGTCGGTCTTCTCCAGTGCATTGCCCTGGTTCCGGGTGTTTCTCGCTCCGCAGCTACGATTATCACCGCTCGTTATTTGGGTTTTTCCAAGAAAGATGCGGCAGAATATTCTTTCTTTTTAGCCATTCCTGTACTAATTGCAGCTGGGCTATACAAGCTTTACAAGTATAGAGATATTCTTTTTGGAGAAAAGCTCATTCTCCTATTTTTGGGTTTTACGCTTTCGTTTGTATTTTGTCTGGCAATTATCAAATGGTTTTTAGCATTCGTAAAAAAATATAGCTTTTCAGCATTTGGTTACTATCGCATTTTACTTGGTTCTACCGTTCTATTGGTATTTTTCTTACGTTAAGAAGCTAAAGCACCTCTAAGGGAGTGTATTGCAAGAGAAAGTTTTTCTGTGACATGCCAAAGGCAACTTTCACTTTCACATTGTCTCCGCTGCCACTCACCTCTAAGACTTTTCCTACGCCATAGGTTTTGTGTTTCACCTTAGTACCTTTGCGGATCTGTGAACTGCCGTCTTTGCTAACTGATTTCTGCTTGGCTTGTGTGTTCGTATTTTTACGATAGTTGCCCGCTCGGGGAGCAAAAGAGGGTTGGCGTTTGAATTTTGGGAAGCTCGTTTCTTTACTTACATATTCTTCTGGAATTTCATCCAAAAAACGAGAAGGGTCACGGTAATCTACCATACCATACTTACGGTTGGTTTCACAATGGCTGATCGAGAGCTTTTTCTTGGCTCTGGTGATAGCAACATAGCAGAGTCTGCGTTCCTCTTCCACACCACCAGGATCTTCTAAAGACATGCTATGCGGAAAGGTTCCTTCCTCCATGCCAGCAAGAAAAACATAGTCAAACTCCAAACCCTTTGAATTGTGCACCGTCATAAGAGTTAGATAGTTGTCGTTGGTGCTGGTGTTATTCTCCTCGCTGGTGATTAAACTAATTTGGTTTAGGTATTCTTCTAAACTAGGCTCTCCAGATTTTTCTTCATATTCCACAATTGCATTGATAAACTCTCGAACGTTTTCCAGTTTTCCGATGGCTTCCGCAGAGCCATCTTTTTCAAAGGCTTCTTCTATGCCGAATAGGGTGATGACTTTTTCGGCAATTTTGGAAAGCTTCTCTTTGCGTTGTTCGTTGGTTTCAATTAAGTCGTAGAAAGTATTGTAGAGCTCACGGACTTTTTTTAGCGTTTGTTTGCGTAGTTTTAGGTCTTGTAAGTCTAAGGCTTCAAAAATAGAGACACCCTTGTCTAAGGCGTGCACTTTGATCTTTTCTACGCTTGTATCACCGATACCACGTCCTGGTGTATTGATGATACGCAATAGCGAAGTCGAGTCCAGTGGGTTGGTGATGACGCAGAGATATGCAATAAGGTCTTTGATTTCCGCCCTGTCGTAGAAGCGAAAGCCTCCATAAATTTTGTATGGGATACTCTGTGCTCGGATGGCATCTTCAAAATAACGGGATTGGGCGTTGGTACGGTAAAATATGGCGAAAGAGCGGTAGCTACCTGTTTCTCGGTAGTAGCTCTTGATAGCATCTAGTACGGCGAGCGCCTCTTCATTTTCGTTGACATAGCGTTGGATCGAGATCTTTTCTCCTTCGGGATGATTGGTGAAGAGTGTCTTATTTTTACGACTCTGGTTGTAGCTAATGACTTGTGCAGCTGCATTGATAATATTTTTGCTAGAGCGGTAGTTCTCTTCCAGTTTTACGGTAAAAGTATTGGGAAAATCTTTCTCAAAGTCGAGGATATTGCGGATATCGGCTCCTCGCCAAGAATAGATCGATTGGTCATCGTCACCTACAACACATAGGTTCTGCTCTTCACTTGTCAACAAACGGGTCAATTCGTATTGGATCTTATTGGTATCTTGGTACTCGTCGATCATTAAGTAACGCCAACGTTGGTTGTACTTCTCTTTGATCTCTTTATTTTTACGCAGTAGGTGTACTACGCGAAAGATAAGGTCGCTAAAGTCTAAGGCGTTTCTTTCTTTTTTCTTGCGTTCATAGATCTGGTAGATTTCAGCAATGGCTTTGCCATCAAACGAATATTTATTGCTGGCTTCGTATTCGTCTGGTCCAATCGAGGCGTCTTTGGCACTGCTAATGCGATTGGCAATATAGGCTGGTTTGACTTCCTTGGTATCGATTTCCATCTCTTTCAAAATTTCTTTCAGCAGAGATTCTTGCAGAGATGTGTCGTAAATGGTAAATCCTGGGGCGCAGTCTGCTTCTTCTGGGTGGCAACGGAGGATGTAGAGGCAAAGTGAGTGGAAGGTTTTTATCATCATGCTTTCTACCGGAAAGGTTACCATTTCTCGTACCCTGTCCCGCATTTCTGCTGCAGCTTTGTTGGTGAAGGTCACCGCACAGATTTCCAAAGGGTGTACCTGCTTGTCGTGGATTAAATGAGCAATCCGGTGGGTGATGACCCTGGTTTTTCCTGAACCGGCTCCTGCAAGAATGAGAACAGGGCCTTCTGTTTGTAATACGGCGGCTTTTTGTGACTCGTTTAAGCCTTTGACTAGATCCATCCAGACCTTTGTAACCTGCTAAAGTTTTATGTCACTTAAAAAACTGTTGGTTTTGTGAGCTTAAGTCTGTTGCAGGAAAGCTACTCCTAGATTTCGTCCTTTGTCACCACCGCGGTGGCTAAAATAGTCTGGCGAATCTAGGGTGCAGGTGCCACTATTGATAAAGTCTATCTCCACTAAGTCGTGCTGCAATATTGCATCTAAACCGAGAAAATAACCAGTTGCTTTCTTTTCTAAGCAGGAATTAGGATAGCTAGCAAAATGTTGCGCAACATCCCACTGTACTTCATAATTGTTCTTACGGATGCATGGGCCAATGTATCCCTGCAAATCTACGTTCTCTCCTGGAAATAGTTGCTGCGATAGTTGTATCGCTTTTTCGCAGATTTTAGCTTGGGTACCACGCCAGCCCGCGTGCAGTGCAAAAAGTAGGGGTTGTGATTCGCTATAGAGAAAAACAGGCATACAGTCCGCTGTTTTAATAATTAGAGCCTGTCCTGTATTTTGGGTAAATAGTCCATCACCTTCCAGTACACCTTTGCACTCTGTATCTTGCCAGATCGTCTTGCCGTGCACTTGCTGTAAGATATATTGCTCTTGGGGCGGGATATTGGTATACTTAGCAACCCATTTTTTACTCTCTTCTACTGTCAGTAGGTGAGAAGGGAGCTCCTGCTTACCCAGGTTATAGATATGGAGTTCCAAACCATTGCGGAGTTTTTTTTGCCAATGCAACATAGGAAACCTTTGTCTCAGGTAGCAACTTCTGATCCAAGAGAAAAATAAAAATAGTCTCAGCTCCTAACAATTTATTACTGTCTAACAAGTATGTTTCTAAATTTTTTCTACCGTCTCAAGGCAAGACGTATTCCCGTCAGTACGCAGGAGTTTTTAGACCTGCTACGAGCCGTGCAAGGTATGGTAGACAGGCAAGCAGTTCTAACACTCACAGAATTTTATTCCCTCTCTAGAAGTTGTTTGGTAAAGGATCTGAAGTACTACGATGACTTTGATTTGGTGTTTGCGCAGGAGTTTGAGAGCATCGCCTTGTCTGATGGCACTTTCCAGGAGCAGCTTATGTCTTGGTTGCAGCAGGCGATCCAAAAAGCGCTTTCCGAGAAACAGAAACAACAAGCCCCCCGGTTTGACGACGAAGAACTTTGGAAAGAGTTAGAAAAGCGTTTGCAAGAGCAGAAAGAAAGGCACGACGGTGGAAACTATTGGATAGGTACGGGCGGGACGTCACCGTTTGGCAATAGTGGTTACAACGAAAATGGCATCCGTATCGGTGGTACATCACAGAATAAAAGTGCCGTAAATGTGGCAAAGGCGAGAAAATACCAGGAATACCGCACCGAAGAAGTGTTGGGAACACGGCAGCTCAAAGTAGCCTTAAAAAAATTACGCCTACTGAAAAAGACTGGTGTGGAAGAGTTATCCGTACCTGCAAGTATCGACAAAACCTGCGACAATGCCGGAGAAATTGAACTCGTCTATGAGAAGTCACGTAAGAATCACCTCAAGCTATTGCTATTGATGGACATCGGCGGAAGTATGACACCTTACAGCCACAGGGTAAGCCAGCTATTCTCTGCTAGTCACCAGATGAACCATTTCAAAGAGTTTCACTATTATTACTTTCACAATATTATCTACGATTCTGTTTATTTAGACGCTAACTTGCAACACACTTTGGTTCTGGAAGACTTTTTCCGCAAACATTCCTCCGACACTTATGTAATCTTTGTCGGCGACGCACTTATGAATCCCTACGAGTTGTTTGTACAGACCGGCTTTCGTGGTTTCTGGCAAACCCACCCGCAGGAGGACGAGTCGCGCCAATGGACAGGACTACAACGTTTGCAGCAGATGAAACAGCATTTTAGCAGTATGATCTGGTTGAATCCTGAAAATCCACGTTTTTGGCAAGAGCCTACGATTGAAGCCATTGAGAGCACGGTACCCATGTTCTTTCTCAGTATTGCAGGTCTACAGAGAGGAATCGAGAGTTTACTGACAAGATAAAATCACTTGCTTTTCTGTAAGAAACTGCTGAAATTGCAATGTATATATAGGAGAACGATTATGCTGAATGAAAAACGATTGGCTGCCAAACTTAGAACACTCACCAAATACAAAACCCTCGCGGAAAACCAGGTCAAAAACTTTGGTGATGCTATCCAAACCTTGTCAGATCGCCAGTTATTTCGTATCAACCCCAAGAGTTTTGCTGATGAGCACGGGTTCTCCACGCAAGATAGCCTCGAACTTTTTATCCACAGTGCCAAAATAGGGCTGTTTGATTTTAGCTACAATCTGCTCTGTCCTAGCTGTGGGGGCATCTTAGAAAGCCATGCTGGGATTGATTCCTTCCATTCTAACGATTTCCGTTGTGAACCTTGCGATGTTGCCTGTGAGTTGACCCTTGACGATCAAATTGAAGTTTCCTTTAGTCTCAACCCAGCGATTAAGAAAATCAATTTGGACTCTTGGAGTTCTGCCTTGAATTACTACGATTATAACTTTAGCAAGAATTATGAAAAAGCTCCTGAGGTGGTCGAATACTATAACAATAGGATGGCTGGATACTATTGTTTGCAACCCGATGAAGAGCTTTCTGTGCAAATTCCTTTGCAGACTGACAATTCCTTTATTCGTATGGCTAGCATTGAAAATAACACAGCTGTTACTATTCACATCGATGAAGAGAAAGGCGAAGAACGTGAATTTTTCATTGATCTATTGGACAATGGTTTTTCTCCCCGTGAACTCTATGCCAAGGGTTCCGAACTACATCTGCATATCAGCAACCATAGAAAAAAGCAAGCCGGTATGGTTCTTTTAACAGTGAACAAAGAAAAAATGATGCAGTTGTATGAAAAGTATCCCAGTACTATCAGACCATTTTTCTCAGCAAAGGAACTCTTGAACCACCAGAGCTTTCGTGATCTATTTCGCATGCAAAACCTCTCCGATAGCCTAAACCTCAACGTTAAGAGTTTGACGATCATGTTCACTGACTTACGTGGTTCTACTGAAATGTATGACAAAGCTGGAGACCACCTGGCATATCGTTTGGTACAGGAACATTTCCAAATTCTCACAGATGTGGTAAAGCGCCATTCCGGTGCTGTTGTGAAAACAATGGGAGATGCTGTAATGGCCACTTTTTCGAATCCAGTAGATGGCTTCTTGGCGGCTCTTGATATGATGAGTAAGATCAGCAAACTCAATGCCAATTGGCAAGAAAAAGGTTATGAGATTGGTTTGAAAGTCGGTTTGAACGAAGGTATGGCCCTGGCAGTGAACAATGACGAAAGGTTGGATTATTTTGGCCAATCTGTAAACATTGCTGCTCGTGTGCAAGGTTTGGCAAAAGCGGGAGAGATTTGGCTCTCTGAGTCTGTCTACCAATCACAGGGAATTGAAAGTAAGTTGGAAGAGCTAGGCTACACTGCTGAGAAACAAATGGCGTCATTGAAAGGAGTAGAGCAACCTACTGTTGTCTATAAGTGTTACCTGCAAGAAGCGGTGTGATGCGTAAACATCTTATCCCTTGCCTGCTACTACTTGCATTCTTCTCTAATTTTGCAAGTGAATCCAAGTGGGGGAGAGCGAGAGCGGTTAGAAAAGATCCTAGCACCTATGGGTTGACCGGTGTTTTGTCGGATGAAAAAATAGAGGTTACAAAAGTTCCTTTGTGGCCAAAAAAAATATCTAGCTACAAACTCCCACCCTACGTTGATCTACGTTACAATTCGCAAGGCGAGAGTTTGTTTCCTCCTGTGGCCAGACAAAAGTTAAATGATTCTTTGGCCTGGTCCTTAGGCTATTATCTTAAGACCTATTTAGAGAACCAAAAAACAGAATCTGTGATCGCGAGTGCCGAAAGGATGTACTCTCCCTCCTTTCTCTACAACCATCTACAACAGCAGAATAAGGGTTCTTATCCTTTAGATAACCTACGATTCCTACAAAAATATGGTATCTCTTCTTTGCAAAGAATGCCCTATACCTTAGCCTATCGTCGACTACCTTCGCAAGAGACGTACTTACTCGCCAAGAGATACCGTATCCAAGACTTTCGGCGGGTAAAAACTCTCGCACAATTCAAACAGGCTTTATTTGCCGGCAATCC
Organism: Spirochaetota bacterium; assembly: GCA_039028475.1. Lineage (GTDB taxonomy): Bacteria > Spirochaetota > Leptospiria > Leptospirales > Leptospiraceae > JBCCIA01. The sequence continues at coordinate 17,182 of JBCCIA010000015.1, forward strand.
GATCTTGGCTCATATCTATGCCGATTCTTGGTTTATTGGTGGTCGTTACAGTATTTACAAAAGTCATAAGAAACGAGTAAAATTTAGCAATAGATACATTTCTCCTGGGCATTCCATAGTCATCGTTGGCTATGATGATGTCAGTCAATCCTTTCTTTTCTTAAACTCATGGGGACAAAACTGGGGACGTCAGGGTGTGAATCGTTTTCATTACTCCTTAGTAGAAAAAATACCCAAATCGCGGGAAAAGAAGAAACGGTTTATCGAAGCTGCTTACATCGCCTTTGATCACCTCTCTGCGGCTGTTCTTGATAAAGTTATAAAAAACAACGTCGAAATTCAGGTCAAAGAAAAGTTTATCGGCTACCAGAGAGGCAAACCATTGTGGCTATGGAAAGCCTTTCTCTCCTCTAAAGGAAAAAGTCTGCAGAAAGTAGATAAGGTAGAGTGGAGTTTTAACCTAGATATGCAACATTTGTCCACTGGCAAATTAGAGGCTTGGAATGCATTTGAAGTCTATGGCATTAGCCAGAAAAAGGGTTCCTATAAAGTGCAAGCTACAGTTCATTTCAAAGACAAGTCGAGTCAATCGCAGCAGGAGAATGCTGTTTTTTTTGTTCCTGACAAATCTTCAGTGCAGATCCGGCAGAAGAGTGATTTTTACCAGCGTCGTAAGGGGAAGTTGTATTGGGAATGGAAGGTGTTTTTAGAGGGTAGTATGGAGGACATGCACGCTATTAAGCAAGTTACCTATCACTTCCACCCCAATTTTCCTGAAAAGCAAAGGGTAGTCACCCAGTCTGCAAAAACGGGTTTTTCTGTACGAATCCGCGGACCTATCTCTTATCCCGTGCGAGCCGATGTAGAATATATTGACGGCCATACTACGCAGCATAGCATTGCCTTAGAGCCAAGTGAATCGGTGTTCCAAAGGCTAACCATTCGCAATACCAGTTTGCCGATTGGGTTGTTTGGCAAGAAAAAATACTATAATATTACCTTGTTCTTGGATGGCCCTTTGCATTCGTTACGCTCTGTGAAGAAGGTGGAGTATCGTTTACACAATTCCTATCGTCCCAACCGTGTCATTATTAAGAAAGATAAAAAATTTGGTTTTCCATTGTCCCTTTCTGGGTGGGGGGTGTTCCAAGTGAAAGCTCGGGTGTTTTTTTCCAAAAAGCATTTTGTTGACCTCAAACATACCATCCATTTGTAAATTTTATGAGTGATAAAGAATCGATCCAAGAGTTAAAAAAAGTCCAGGAACTTTTGCAAGCTGAAAGTTCGTATGAGAAACAAGAGTTAGAATCTGCTCTGCATGAAATGAGTCTTTCGCAGAGGGTGGCCGAGGGATTGAGTTTGTATCCCCTGTCGCTACAGGATGAAAGCTACACTACTGCAGGTAAGTTGAAGTTGGTGTTTTTGGCTAAGCAGGAGGTTCTTGGTAAGAACAGCTTCCAAGTTGGTTCAATGGTCTCGCTGTTTCGCAATGATGACAAACAGTCCAGCTCCGAGGAGCAGCGTTTGTATGGAACTGTTGCCTTTGTGCGAGCCGCCAAGGTAGAGGTACTGTTTGCGGAAGAAGAGTGTCCAGCTTGGCTAGAGGATGGCAAGCTCGGTCTGGATTTTTATTACAACGAGCATTCCTACAAAGAGATGCAATTTTCTCTCGAACGCGTTATCAAAGCCAAGTCAAACCGTTTGGCTGAGCTACGGGAAATTGTTTTAGGTTACCAAAAACCTTCATTTCGTCAGCAAAAGGTCGAGGTTAGCAATGAAGAATTGAACAAGTTTCAAAAGCAGGGCATCCAAAACATTCTACAAGCAGAGGATGTCGCTGCAATTCATGGACCTCCGGGTACAGGAAAGACACGCACTCTCATCAAATCTCTCAATTATATCTTGCAAGAAGAAGAAAAGGTATTGCTCACGGCTTCCAGCAATGCAGCAGTAGATCTATTGTTGGAGAAAGCTCTCGCGGAAGGTTTTTCTGTGGTACGTATTGGCAATCCGGTGCGTATCTCGGATGCTTTGCAGAAGTATTCTTTAGAAAGCCAGATTACCAGTCATCCCGATTATGCTTTGGTGAAGAGATACAAGAGTGAGGCTACCATTGCCCGCAAGCAGGCGTTAAAATTCAAACGAAAGTTTGGTAAGGAAGAGCGAGACAATCGCAGAGCTTTGTTGCAAGAATCACACGATTTATTCAAACAGGCGAAAATTTTAGAAGCAAATCTAGAAAAAGAGATACTCCAACGTTCTGATGTGGTTTGTGCTACGCTGGTAGGTATTAGCAGTTTTGCAACGCGTGATATGTTTTTTTCGACAGTGCTTATCGATGAAGCAGCACAATGTTTACAAGCAGCAACATGGATCGCCATCGCAAGAGCTGGTCGTGTTGTCTTTGCCGGAGATCACCAGCAGTTGCCTCCAGTTGTTAAATCGCCAGAGGCTCAGAAGGGTGGTATGTCGGTTACTCTATTTGAAAAGGTGATTGCACATTTGCAAGAAGGCAAGCAACTATTGAAGATCCAATACCGCATGAACCAAAACATTATGGAATTCTCGAACCGCTTTTTTTACGAATCGCAACTTTCGAGTGCTGAGGCTAACGCTGGAATTAGTCTGCAAGATTTTCATGCGACCCCGCAGGAAGAATTGCAACGAGCAGTGGTATATATTGATACGGCTGGTTATGATGCAAATGAAGAGAGGTTAGAAAAGTCGACGAGCATATTCAATCGTGGGGAAGTGGATTTGCTGATAAAAGTGTTGCAGCCCTATAAGGACATGTTGCAGGATAGCTCAGAGCATGCTAGTCTTGCCATTATTTCTCCCTACCGGGAGCAGATCCGTTTGCTAACAGAGCAAAACTACCGAGAGAGCCTTGCCGCTCATTTCTCTGCTATTGAGGTAGATACCATCGATGCTTTCCAGGGACGAGAGAAGGATGTGATTGTATTGTCTTTGGTTCGTTCCAACGATGATGGAGAGATTGGGTTTTTACAAGACGTGCGCCGGATGAATGTGGCGATGACCCGTGCCAAGCGGTTACTTGTAGTAATAGGAGACAGTGCTACCATTGGTGAGCACCCCTTTTACAGTGATTTTTTAGAATATTGTAATGAAATTGGTGCTTATCGTAGTGCTTGGGAATACGCGGATTGATTTTTCCCCTAAATCCACCTTGAGCAGGACTAGGAGAGTTGTGAGTTTGAAGGGTAGGGTATATCTTTTTCTGTCTGTCTTGGTATAGAGGAACCCGCGATGTTGAGTCAAGTTTATTGCAACTGTAAGAAATTTAGTATCCGAGAAGCAGTTTCTTGTTCAATTGAAAAAATCGTAGGAAGTATCGCTCTCCCAGCCATTGCTACTGATTTGGTTGCCACTATCATCCGTAATGGTTGGTAAGGGATTGGTGCTTGTATCAAAAACGGTGTTGCCCGTAGTACCTAAATTTTCACCAGTAACAACAGTGCTACCCACCCAGTCACAGACCTTACCAAAGATTTTATGAAAAGCGGTTCTTCCTTGGATGTCACGGTTGAATCTATCATAGAGGGATTGGCCCGAAGCATCATCCGTGCTTTCGCGAGTCGGGAACATTTCCCCGTAGATGCCACCTTTGACTCCACCACCAATGACTAGGTAGGTATTGCCTCTACCATGATCGGTACCTAAATCACCGTTGGACTTGAGCTGTCTACCAAATTCTCCTCCTATGGTGACGACACAATCATCGAATAGACTAGATTGGCCATTGAATAGGGCGTAGAGACCTCTCTCTGTACCAAAGATATCGTTAAATTGTGGTTCTATATCTGTAAGTTGGTTCTTATGGCTATCCCAGCCACCGTAGTTTAGCGAAGCTACCCGCATCTCCAGTAGGCTAGATACTTGGAAGGCGTCGTACAAATTTAGAATTTGGCTGCGAAAATTCCGGCTTTTGAACCCAGTTTGTCCGTTGGTATCTGTGGTATAAAAGGAACTTCCCAAGCCAGGATAGATAGTTTCTAGATCGCTGCTGCTGGTACCGCTTGGTAGAGCCAGTTGGCTTTGGATCTGTGTGGAAAGGTTTTGGATTTTAATCTGTTGTTGGACAAACTTATCATACACTTTCGAGGAAACGGTGCCAGCTGTATTGAGAGCTTGGTAGTAGGAGTTTAAGGCTCTTAGACCTGCATCGCTCACGGATACCCTATCATTGGTAAATGTTGGTTGCCTTAGGCCAAAGCTGCGTGAGTTGGTAAACGAAAGGAGTTTCGATTTATCACTGACATTGCTAAAGGGTCTGAGTTGGTTGGTGAAGGAAATGACTTTACCACTAATCGCACTGGCTAAAGCTCCGCCCCAACCTTGGATACCGGCTTGACCTATACCTGTTTGGTAGCTCCCGCTTTGCAAGATCAGTAGGGAATGGGAATGGTCGCGGGAGATCGAGTGGTAGACATTGTTGATTATCGCCACATTGCCACTTTTGATTTTTTCTCGCAACCAAGCATTTGCATTGTCCGTTCCGTTATTGTCCTTCAACACACCAAAGGTAATGGTGTTTCCTGAATTGTCTGTCAGAGACATTTCCTCATAGGCATTTTCATAGATTGTTTGCCAGCCAGTTGGGTCGTTGGAGGAAGCACCCCTACCAATCGAAGTGGTTCGGTTGTTCCAATATTTATAGCCGTAACTCGTTGTACTAGAACTGGGAGGAGGGACAAAGAGATGGCGGAAATCAGGTCCTCCTTCCAAAAGAATATTGATCAGTGTCCGACCGTTGGCTGCCAAGGTAGCACTTTCTAGGGGAGATAGTTTTCCTAAGACTCCTAAAGCAACACCAGTACCCATCAGTTTCAAAAAGTCTTTGCGGTTGATAGCTTTCATTGGTTGATTCCCTCCTGTACAAATAAAAATGGAGTGGATGCAATAAAGTCTATAGCATAGCCAATCCTATCATTGTCAGCAGAGTTGAGCTCTGCACTTTCACCAGTTTTGAATAAAACGTCACTTTCAAATTGCCGGTATAGATCGTTGTACTGCCCGGTAATATCAGATTCATAAATAATAAGGCTGTTGATAGAGGAATCGCTACAGCGAAATGTGTTTTCCCGACATTCTGAATTCGTTTGGAACATAAAGTCTGTCCCTGTTGCGAGTAAGGAATAGATATGTGCCCTTTCTATCGTGCCCAGGTATTGCAAAGAATTATCCGCTGTGTAACGTTTCCACAAAAATTCCGCCATAGTTTTGACAGAAATATCTGTTGTCGCCGCCGCTAGATCTGCACTGTCCTTTGTTATGTTGACAAAGTTTTTTACAGGCACATTGGCACTGCCATTCCAAACGCTTGCAGTACCAAAACGATTGCTACGAACCGAGTTGTACTGCGATTTAAACACATCATCTGTATCTGCTGCTTCCAAACCTGTTTGCCCTCCAAATACATCGTGTTCTGGGCGAAAAGGAATGACATTCTCCGAACCCATTTTGCTGAAACTATCGATGAGATTGATATCTAACTCTCCGTTGCCTAAGGTTGTTAGGTTGGCGATTGTCATGATCCGGTCTATTGTCGTTCTGTATTTGACTCGTGTCGCGTTGTGGAAGGCATCTGAAACAGCGTATTTGCGTAGGAACTCAATAAGGTTGATCTGCCCGCTATTACTCACTGTAGAGCCAGCCCATAGGCTGCGGATTGTACTCAATTTGGTATTTATATCGCTAGCTGTCCCTGAAATCGGGTTGTCAGGGTCTAAATTTTCATCAGCTAAAAAACGTACGATAATGACGGGTAGACTTTGTAAGCTCTCTGCATGCTGGATCGACTGCGGAGCAAATGCTTGGATTCTTTCACTGGCGGTTGTGCCGCTGTAGGCTTGGTTGTACACTGTCAAATTTCCGCTGGCATGTTGGGTTGTACCAAATGTGGGAACATCAGGAAGAAAGTCGCCACCACCTTCTACTTGGATATCTGTCAAAGCTTCGGCCGTTTGACGGATGGTGCGTAATTCGTGGTAGTAGAAATTTTCTGGGTTGCCATCGCAGGTATCTGTTTCTAGGACGCCACAATTTCCATTGACACCTGTGCCTAGAATACCAAAAAACAATTGGTGGAATTCTCTGGCAAAGTCTTCGTTGCCTCGGAAGGTGGCATTTTCTATGATATTTCTCCTATGGTTGTACTGTGTGGCTATGGCTGCACTCAGTGCTGCATTGGCTAAGACTTCGTAGTAATTTGTTCCAGAAGCGATGTCGTTGAGAATTTCATCGTAGTAACGCACCATTTGTTTTGGATTGACATTTTTATCTAGGTTCGTTGCCAAATGGTAGTTCGTTTCTAACATACCGATCTTTTGTCGGAAAGGGTTGAGACCACGCATTTTTATGGCGTGTGACCAAGAGTTTCCTAGACCGTTGCCGTAGCGGTTGCTTTGGGCGTAGTTCGTAGGATTGTCGTTCATGTTCCCATCAGCAAAAAAATTCGTCAAACCAGAAAGAGAGGCTCCCGTTTCACTCACCGGTGTATTGCCGCCTTCTAAGGCTTGTGCTAAATATTGGTTTTTGGTTTGCATCGTTAGCATTTGCACAATAGCTGCCCCAGGGCGCATATTTGCCCAGGTAGTGATTTGACTGTCGCTAGCGGGGCCACCATAGGCGAAGGCATGTAGGACTTTACGCACCTGCGTTTCATCCCAGATAGCATCCGAAACAGCAACAGAATTGTAGAGATCAGCATCATCACTAGCTCCCGAAGCACTTACAGCTGGAACAAAAATACCATCAGGCGTATTGACAATATTTGCACCGATCCAAAGCGATAGCAATTGGATATCACTATAGTCTGTACAGGAGGTTAACTTTTGACAGTCGATCAAGTTAAGCATCCGGCATTGGCTGAGAAATAGGCTTAGAAGGCAGATATAAATGATTTGCAAGAAGAGTTTCATAGTTTAGCCCTAGGCAATCCTGATTTTTGTTCAATCCTATGGGCGATTTTTTCAAAACTTCTCATTTATGAAAGCCTTTTTACTGTTTGCTTATATAAAAATGATCGGTTAGATTATCCCTTGACGTTTTTATTTAGTAAGTATTTGTTTGTTGTATGCATACCTCAAAATTATTCCAAACGCTTGTCGTAGGTGGTGCTCTTTTGGCTTCCGGAAATTGTTCTTCACCTGAGAAAGCTGTTTCCAAAACTGACCCCCAAGTCAAAGAAACTGCGCCTGCTACAAAGTCCTCTTCTTCGAAAAAACAACTGATGTTTTGCGAACCCAAAAACTCTAATACCTGCAAAGAAGGGAATCCCCTTGCCAATGTCGAATGTTGCTGGAACACTAGCTGCTGATAGTATAGCTAAGATTTGGTTGTACCGAGAAAAAGTTGAGTTCGAAGTTTCTTTTCTTTTTGCAAAGCTGCACGAGCAATTGAATGAGCTAGAAGCCCCACCTTTTTTACTAGATTTAGTGGCTAAGGCGAAAGATGATGAACTCGAACATGCAGCTATGTGTCGTAGGATTGTTGTCTCGCTGAACCCTGCTTTGCAGGCATTGCCTTTGGATTTACGGGAGTTACAAATGCCTACGGCGGATTGGAGTTCTAACCAAAAAGCACTGTATACAAGTGTCGCCCTTTCTTGTATTACAGAAACGTTCAGTACAGCTTTACTTCTAGAAATGCGTAAGCACAGTCGCAATATATTGGTAAAGCAAACAATTAGAAAAATTCTCAAAGATGAAATTGAACACAGTAGGATAGGTTGGGCACATTTAGCCTGGGCAAATTCACAACAACAAGAATTAGCCTGGCTTGGGGATTGGATTCCTGGTATGGTACAGGCGTCTTTGCAGGGAAAATCTACTTTATATGCAAAAATTAGCGAAGAGCACGAGACTTTTGGAATTCTTATGATCGAACGCTCACAGAGGCTTATCCATAAGACTTTTTGCGAAGTCATCGCTCCTGGGTTGCAACTTTACGGTATTGCTACAGGGCCTGCCCTAGCCTTACTTGAAAGGCAAAATATCTCAAGCTAACGATTTTTATTTGCCATATAAACCAAAGCATTTTTACTGTTTAGTGAATTTATAGTATAGGATTATTAATATGTCAGGACATTCAAAATGGGCTACCATTAAGAGGAAGAAAGAAGCTGTTGACTCTAAGAGAGGTGCTATTTTTACCAAAGTAGTCAAAGAAATTACAGTGGCTACTCGTATGGGAGGACCCGATCCAGAAGCGAATCCAAGGCTGCGTCTTGCTCTCATCAAAGCAAAGTCCTGCAATATGCCCAAAGATAACATAGAAAGAGCCATCAAAAAGGGTTCGGGTGAATTAGAAGGTGTAAATTACGAAGAATGTATCTATGAATGCTATGCTCCTGGTGGAGTGGCGATCTTGGTAGAGGCTACTACCGACAAAAAATCGCGTACGACTCCTGAAATCAAAACAATACTTACCAAAGGTGGTGGGTCTCTAGGAAACCCTGGTAGTGTGAGTCGTTTGTTTGAACGCAAAGGGGTCATTGCTTTGGCTAAATCTTCCATTTCGGAAGAGGACTTGTTTGAATTGGTTGCAGATGCTGGTGCAGAAGATATCAATAGCGATGAGGAAGATTTTTTTCAGATTACAACCGAACCCAACGATTACGAAGCGGTAATGGAAGCCTTAAATAGCAAAGAGCTAGCCACAGAAGAGTCTGGAATTAAATATGTGGCTTTAGTGACAGTTGCAATCGATAACAAAGAGATGGCGGAAAAAATCATCAAAATCATCGATAATATGGAAGCAAACGATGATGTACAGGCAGTACATTCAAATTTTGACCTACACCCCGATTTACAATTAGACTAGGGTTGTTTCCAGGCTCTACATGCAGAGCTTGGAATGCCTATACTATAGAGAAGCCGATGTTATTTTGGCACAGGAAGAGTTGATCGCGTTGACATAAATTGGGCGTTTTTCGGATAAGTAAGCATCACCCAAGTGTTTTTTAAAGTCTAATTTGCCTTTTTTGTAGGCTTCATTCCAATCTGCCTGCAGCCTATTAGCAATAGGTGCATAGGACCAATGCCACCTTTCTTCAAAATAACCTTGGAAATTTCGCTTTGCATGTGAATTGTAGGTTTGGCAAAAACCATATTTATATGCATTTTTTAATAGCCATTGGTATAAATACTCTCCTTGTCCGCCTTTTTTAAAATATGCATTGCTAAGAGCATTGAGGTCTAGATCAGTCCCCCAATGGTGGCGAGAAGTTCCTGGAGCACTGGAGTATTCTAAAATCAGATTAACCTTTTGTGCAGGTGATTTGCCTACTATACTTTTACCCATTTTTCTCTTTCCAGTGTATTTCGATTCCCAAATATATTTTTGTGACCAGAAGCTGCGAAAGGCTGAGCGTAAAAAAATTTTCCGAACCTTTTGTCTGTCGCTGCTGGCATCTCTCGCATAAGCCGCCTGCATTTTGAGGAATTGTCGGTATACGTCGTGTCGCATATGAAAGCTACGACCGTTTACCTTATCTTTGTAGTATTTGAGGTGCTTATTGGAAGAATAATTGCCAACTAGGTATTTTGTCTTCTCGACATTTCCATAGATGTTTTTTGGAACAACGGATTTGGGTTTACTTGCAGGTTTAGCCGTTGGAGTTGCTTTTGAATTCAAACGTTTGCAGGAAACTAGCAAGATGGTTGCCAGTAGTATCGTATTGATTTTGAATAGCATAGATTAAACCTATAATCTTTTGCAAAATATGAGTCAATTTCTTTCTCTAACTGCTACCTAGAAATCCACTGCTTTTCCAAAGCTAAGACGGGAATGGACTTTACAAAATGCATTTATTACATTTCGATGTAATTGGCAAGCTAGCCACTTTATGAAAGAATATATCAAGTTTTTCCGAGATAAATCACTCCTTACAGCACTTGCAATTATTGTATGTGCGGAGCTAGCGATGCAAGCCGGTTGTTACCAACCCTTCCTGAAAAAGAACTCTTATGCTGCAAATGTTTATAAATTGACTGGGCACGTGCTAAAAAAGCAGATCGAGTTGGACCCTGAAATACTCATTATGGGGACTTCGTTGGCTTATGAGGGGCTCTCGGTACCTATTTTGAACCAAAAGTTACAAGCTTTGGATCTAAAGGCTCAATCTATTGCAGTAAGGGGTGCTGAGCTTGTGGTACAAGGCATGGTACTCGAAAAAGTTTTACAGAAGTTTACCAAAGTAAAATACCTGGTACACGTTAATGAAATAGAACGACCCTGGCTCGCCAATCGTCATTTAACAGATTATACCTTGTCTATGTTGGCACAATTGGACAGACAGAGAGCATGGCAGAGAATCTTAGAAGATGCTTACAATTATGGTTCCTTTGATAGGGCTTTTTTAGCCAGCCGTTTGGTGGCCTATCGCAGAGATATGGGAAACCTTATGATAAGTTTTGATAAACGACTCAAAGACTTTGGCAAACAGTTGAAAGAAAAAAGACCTCACCCGTACTACTACGAAAATCAATACCGAGAAAGTTTATCTCTGTATAAGTTTGCAACAATAGAGGAATGCTTGCAAAAAACGACTCCCTTTTCTCCTATACCTGCTGGTTCCGATCGCTTCCACCGTAATGCAATCTTTAAAACTTGTAATTTAGCAGGTGAGGTCAAATTAGATAAGATAGAAAAGTCACCAGTTACCGATCTATACTTCAAACGTATCGATAATTTATACAGAATTATCCGAGATAGAAACATCCAGATCATCAATGTTTTTCCTCCTTTACCCAAATACCTAGAAAAAGCCAATTATCCTGCACGCATTGCATTTTGGCAAAAAGAATACGGGACTGTTTTGGGAAATAAAGTGATCGATCTATTCGCCTGTATTCCTAGAGAAAACAACGCTGATTATTACTATGATTTGATCCATTTGAATGCATTGGGAATGAAACTTTTCTCTGAACAATTAGGAGAAAGGCTTTTGCAGGAAATCAAAAAGGATAGGGAGCTTTAACTAGATGTCATTTAACTCAATACACTTTTTGATATTCCTGGCTGTAGTTTTATTAGTAGGCGGTTTCCTAAAAGATTCGCGGCAGAGGTTGTTTTATTTACTCGCCAGCTTTTATTTCTATATGGCATGGAATTATTATTTTATTCTGCTGATACTCTTTTCAATTATAATCGATTATTATGCAGCTCTTTCCATTAGTAGATTGGACCTAGAAGATAAAAAACGCAAATTCTATCTCTTACTTTCCCTTGTTGCTAATTTAGGGTTTTTAGCATATTTTAAGTACACCAATTTCTTATTGGGTGTTGTGAATGATGTAAATGTACTTTCCTCCTACCGCTTTGTGGAATATAAGATTATTTTACCTGTAGGAATATCATTTTATACCTTTCAGTCTATGAGCTATACCATTGATGTGTTCCGCGGGACGACACAGGCTAGAACTTCTTTTGTGGACTTTGCTTTGTATGTTTCCTTCTTTCCACAATTGGTAGCAGGACCCATTGTCCGTGCAGAGACTTTCTTTAGAGATTTAAAAGATCGTTTAGCGGTGGATTATGAAGTGATCCGCTACTCGTTTTCTAAGATACTTTTAGGGTTCACCAAGAAGGTTGTTTTTGCGGACAACCTAGCAATTGCTGTAGATTTCACTTTTAAAAACTACCAATATATGAATGCTATCGAAATTTGGACGGGTGTATTTGCCTTTATGTGGCAGATATACTTCGATTTCGCTGGTTATACCGATATTGCGATTGGTGTGGCGAGGCTTTTGGGTTTTAAGTTTGATGTAAATTTTTACTTTCCCTTCAATGTTACAAGTATCAGCGAGCATTGGTCACGCTGGCACATTTCCTTCACCACCTGGATACGTGACTATATTTATATTCCCTTGGGAGGTTCTCGGGTGAGTCGTTGGAAGATACACCGCAATATCTTCATTACCTTTATCTTTGGTGGTCTTTGGCATGGAGCAGCCTACCATTTTTTAGCATGGGGGGTCTGGCATTCGCTTATGTTGAGTGTAGAGAGAGAATATGCGGCTACAAAGCTGCGTAACTTCTTAGTCGAAAAAGGTGGTAAGGTATATCTCATCCTTTGCTATCTTTTTACAATGTTCTGTTTAGGTTTGGGTTTACCACTTTTTAGAGCCGAAACCTTGCAAGCTGCTGGAGATATGCTACAGAAAATGCTCTTACTCCATCCAGATTCATTTTCTAAATCTTTTATCAATATCAAGTATTTCCGACTACTTATACTACTTACTATTACAGGTTTTATCTTTGAACGCTATAAACTGAAGCAAATGTTGCAGAGTCGCAGAGCATTCACACTGTTTATTTTAGTGAATGCGTTTCTGCTTTTAGCTTATGGGGTTCGTGAAGGAAAAAACTTTATATATTTTGCTTTCTGAGAGAGGCTTTGCGAAAGGGTTCTGCTACACGTCTTGAGATAAGTCCAATGACAATCCACAAAAAACTCAAAAAGGGCATTCCGATGCACAAGGCTGTTACAATAAGAAATGAATTGTCTAGTGCTACTCTACTTGTATCTAGCGAAATATATTTGTAGGCTAGACTAACACCATAGTATGTCAATATAAGCAAATATATAGAATAGTATACGATGAGTACAATTCTAGCCCAATTCTTTTTAAAAAGCAAGCCAATGGAACTGAAGAAAACCAAAAAAACCTGTAGAATGAAGACTGTTCCTAGTACGTAATAATTTTCCAAGGCTTTGTTTAGTGTTGATTGCAAAGAAAAACCTAACGGATTAGATGCAGGTGGGAATCCTTTTAGCGATGCAGGCAGTGTGAAAGATAAGAGCTTTTTAAATTCTGGAGTAATGGTTAAGCCAATAGGAATAAGGGTTATTATAAAAATTACCAAAGGAAATTGGCTACTTATATTGAACCAAGCAAGCACATTGGCAAATACAGAGGGACTGGAAGACTCATTTGCAACGAACTCATGTTTGGTTGCAGGAGATAGGAGCTTTGCACATACCCAGAAGAATAGAATTAGGTAGAAAATGGGAATGCTGAGCAAGATATACAATGCGTTTGCGTTGAATCCAGACAACAAGATTTGTGATTCAGGTGCTGCGAGCAGAGTTAGCAACCAATCAGAGAAGGCAATTCCCAATGCTAAAGTTAGGAAAGTAAGTAGTAGAAAGATGATTATTGCGCTAATTCTGGCAGTATTTGCCCGTACCAATAAACCACAAGCTATAAGTATGATAAGAATAGATATTGCAAATGTGATGGGTGGTAGTGAAGAAATGAGAATAGCTTTGCTAAACTTATTTGTAAGAAGGACGGAATACAGTAAGAAATACGGCATTGACTGAAAAAACAGTACATAAGCCAAAGTATTGATAAATGCAGCAGAACGATTCATATTGATTTGTTAAATCCCTAAATGGTAAGATCTGAATCCCTAATTTATTAATTTAAAGCAATAGGATAAACTGGGAAGGCTTGGCATTTTTTGTATGAAGGCCTATTATAGTCGTAGACCTTCTGGCAAAAAAGTTTTAGGCTTGGAGTTGTGCTACTTTATCTAAAACACTTTTCTTGGTAGACTCGTATTCGTCATCTGAAATGGCTCCAGATTCTTTGAGCTCGTACAACTTACCAAGAGATTTTAAATCGTTTCCTTTGATAAACTTCTTTTTAACACCTATAACAGCTTGTTTGCCTTTTCCCAAATAGTCTTGGTACTTTTGCTTCATATCATCTGTGTTGATATCAAATAGACCTTTATCTTGCGAAAAGTGAATTTTAAAGATTTGTCCTAAAGCATAGGTAGACGCTCCTGCCAGTACGACTTGAGCAGTTATACCAAGCCAAGTTCCAACTCCTGGAAGAGCTTTTATGGAGCTTGCTCCAGCTTTCGCAAGCGTTGCACCGGTGATAGAGGATGCAATTGATTTTCCCAAATCATTGTTATACTCTACTGAGTAATAAATTGCTAATTGGCGGATCATATCTAGTTGGTTAGCCGTTACCGCGGCAATATCCACATATGGTATAGGAATTGCTCCAGCTGCCATACTATAGAGCATATGTCTATGTATAATGCTTCCTGGTGAAATCTCATCTTTGGGATCAGACTTTTCTAATGTTTCTTCCTGGTTCTCCATATTGGTTTCCTTAAAAAATTATTTTTTGATAGGTACTCTTGCAATAAAAGAATTCTTCTCTATTACGTAAAATATATTTGTTTTATTTTTGCAAGCGTAAATCAATATATTTGCTAGTTAGTATTTACTTTACTAAAATTGTATTCTTTGAAAAGTTTTTTTTAGGAAAAAAGTTGTGATCGTATTGTAAAATAATCTAGAGCTCATAAAGTCGGTCTATACCATTAGAATATCGACCTAAGTTTTAGATATTTGATAGTTGGAGCTGTAAATATGATTTTTCAAGCTGGGATTTGTGCTCTTGCATACACAGCAATTAGGTTTTATAACCATTACCAAAATAGAAAACTCCCATCCTTTACGAAGGACAGACAAATTGGGCAAAAATCTCTTTGGAAAAATGAAGAAGCCTTAGCGATTCATACACATCATTGGCAGCTAGCTCTACCTTCTTTACTTATATTCTTTTTTCAGATCCACCCTGCTATTCGTCTGGCAAATTTGGTCGTAATGGTTTATAACTTAACCCCTATAGTTCGATTAGGTTTTCATAAACTGTTCCGTTTGCGCAAGGTTAGCCACGAATCTTTGATGCTTCTGTTTCACGGATTGTGTTTTTTTACAGGAAACTATTTTGCTATAGCATTGGGTGTAACTTCCTACCATTTTGGGAAAAAAACCTTAGCTAAGGCACAAAGAGACACGAAACAAGAATTGCAGGATTTACTACAGCAACAAATGCAAAAAGTTTGGGTTTTGCGGGGCAACCTGGAGATTGAATTGCCGGTAGAAGAACTGCAAGTGGGCGATACAATTGTTATCGGTGCTGGTAGTATTATTCCAGTCGATGGCAGCATTTTGCTGGGGACTGCTTTAGTTGCTGAATATGCCCTTACAGGAGAAGCTAACTCAGTTGAGAAACAAAAGGGAGATCGTGTATTTGCTTCCACACTGATCTTTTCTGGAGAAGTCCATATACTGGTAGAGTCTGTTGGAAAAGAGACTTACATCGCTCAAATTGCAAAGGTATTGGAGCAAACTATCGAACCTAAAACGACCTTTCAGATGAAAGGAGAGGAATGGGCAGATTGGAGCGCACTTCCCGTTATCGGATTGGCAGGTGTTGTGAATCCATTTGCGGGTATTCTCGGATCCAGCAAAGTTCTTAGTTTTTATTATGGCAACAATGTGCGTATTTTGGGTTCACTGGGTACTTTGAGCTACCTTTCTCTCGCTTCAAGCCAGGAAATTTTAGTGAAAGACGGTAGAGTATTTGAGGAACTCAGTAAAGTCGACACCATACTCTTAGATAAAACCGGAACTTTAACGGAAAACCATCTAGAAATAGCGGCAATTATTCCATCTGGTGGTTCTGATGCGGATACAATTCTTGTATATGCTGCTACTGCTGAGAGTAAACTGGAGCACCCCATTGCTCTGGCAATAGTTGAGGAAGCCAAAAGAAAAAAGTTGCCAATTGCAAAAATTGATGATTCAAATTACCAAATAGGTTATGGCATTACGGTTCACTTTGCGGGAAAAAAAATTCAAGTAGGCAGTATACGCTTTATCGAGGAAGTTGCCAAACTAAGCATTCCTCAAGAATTACAAGAGGTAGTGGAAAAAATTTATAACAGTGGTAACTCTTTAGTTGTTATAGCGGTTGATGAGAGAATTGCAGGAATCATTGAGTTGCAGACTGTCATCAAACCTGAGGCTTTCTCACTTATCAAAGACTTACACCAACGTAATATGAATATTATGATCCTTTCGGGAGATCATGAAAAGCCCACACAAAAATTAGCGGAGAAATTGGGTATAAGCGATTATTTTGCAGAGGTTTTACCAGAAGACAAAGCACGTATTGTCGAAAGGCTACAACAAGAGGGTAGGTGTATTTGCTTTATTGGGGATGGAGTAAATGATGCAATTGCCATGAAAAAAGCAAACGTTTCCATTTCTATACAAGGAGCGACATCTGTAGCAACAAATCTAGCTCAGGTTGTTTTACTTGATAGGAATCTAACAAAAGTTGCAGCTCTACTCGATCTTGCTAAAAACCTTCATGTTCACTTGCAAAACACTTTACGATTTACTATAGCACTTTTGGCTTTAAATATTAGTGGTGTACTGTGGGGGGGATTTAGTGTTTTACTTACAGTTGTTGTGAATGATATTATTGGTTTGGGTACTGGGATACTCTATTCCATGTCGCCTCTACGCAAAAAAATAAAGCAAAAGAAGATATCCTAAGCTAAGGTTGCAGTTTATATATGATAATCGTTAATATTGGCATTCTATTTGGGGCTTATTTAGGATATAGGCTATTGGACAGAAGATCTGCAAAAAATATGAGTTTGGAATCGACCTTACTGGATACTACAAATCTGAACGGGTTGGAGGACTATGAAGAGGAAGAAAAAAAAATTAATTACTACTACAAAATTAGTTCTATAGGCTTGGGAGTTTCTGTAAGCAGATTTTTCTTTCCTTCTTTAACCGCTATAAATCTTGCTCTTTTAGTTTACTCTAGTCTACCCCGCCGCCTGAGATGTCTGCGCCATTAGGAAACGTTGGACGCTCCTCGACAAAAAAGGGACCGAGCACTGAGTTCTCGGTTGCCCCGTCCGGAAAGCGGTGATTGATCAAATCAACCCGTGCTGTTGCGCC
>JBCCIA010000016.1:0-33935 GCA_039028475.1 Spirochaetota bacterium
CAAAGAAGCGAGTATCATCAAAAGACATACTGTGAATAATATTGCAGCAGCGACCAATCTGCCCCATGATGCCTTACACAAATTTTGGGCTGGTATGGAAGGTCGTAAGTCTGCACGTCTTGCCAAACGCAATGCAGGGCCATTTTACGGTTTTAACAAGAGTGTAACCAGCATTGTTGGTGGGCTTGTCAAAAATGTCGGGGTTGCCTTGGGTATGCCAGAACGTGAGATGGGTCGACACATCGACAATACATTTGACGCTGCGTCTGTGTTTACCACTGACAAGAAAGTGGAAGGTATCATCCAAGGGGGCAAGTACAACTTCAAAGCCTCCTTTGGTATGCAGAACAGCGAAATGAGCTACAACGATGGCACCCCTAAAACGACAGGAGCTGCCGTTGAGGAATTGGCCAAGCGTGCTATCATCAAACGAGTGGCGAAAGAATTTGGTATATCGGAAAACTTAGTCGGTGCTGGTATGCGTGCTGAGTGGGGACGTATCGAGCAGAAGAAAGCCGACAAGAAGGCTCGTAGTAAAGCGATTAGCTCTACGATCCAAACCGCCGTATTGGCCGCTGTTTCTATGGGTGCTTTGAGTGCTCTGGGTTCTGTGGGTAGTGCTGTAGGCAGTGCCATGCAGTCTGTAGCCAATGTGGGCAGTCAGATTTTCTCTGCTGTGGGCAATGTTGCCTCTGGTGTGGGTAGTGCGATCAGTTCTGGTCTTTCTGCCGTCACTGGAGGGATGTCCACTGTTGTCACCAATGCGATTGGCAATGGAATTGGTTATATTGCGAATGGTGCCACTAATGTTGCCACTGCTGGGTTGAAACTACCCGGTGCTACCAGTGGTAGTTTGACCCAAGCCCAGGGGCTGAACATGCTGATCAAAACGGCGCAGGGCTCCCGACACGGCATCAAAGGCGCCTTGGTCGGTGCTGTGGATGGTATCCTGGGTATGGGTAACTCTTCTCAGAGTAGCCTCGGTATCAATTTAGAAGAGGTTGGTAAGAAGCAGCCTTGGGAGATTGGCAAAAAGAAGAAGCTGCGTTTGACCGGTCGTGCGCAAGTTGGTGCCTTATCGGCGAGTGTCAATGGCAAGGGTTCTGTGAGTGTTGGCTACAAGGTCGGCAATGCGGGTTCTGTGAATGTCAACCTTACCGAGCGTTCTGTCGGTGGGCAGATCAATTTGCAATCTGTTGCAAACAAGTATATGGGTGGTTATGCTCCGCCTGGCATTACACCTGGACTATATTTCCAATCTCGTTCGTATCGTAGAAGTGCGAATCAAAAGTCTTGGGACCCGTTGAACCAAAAAGCCCCAAATCGAGGGACGGTAGGTTTGGAGTTGAAAACCAATTACCGAAACCCAGGAGGATTGACTCCGCAGTTGCAGGTGCGTGTGGACCAGCGGGGTGATATTTCTTCTACGGGTCGTTTGAATGGTGTAGATATCATCCGTGCCAATCGTCAGGGCACTTCTATGAATGACAACATTCTCGGTGACTACTATGCACAGAAAGTCATTGAGGAAAAAGATAAGGCTTTACAAAAACAAAGAGAAGATTCTGAAGCTGAATATATAAAAGGCCAGAAGGACAATATAGCTAAATTAGCTGACAGATTAAGTAAGAATATTAATACCGATGGTCTCTCTGCTTCCGAATTAGCAGCACTTTCGCAAGTGTTGCATAAAGACGCAGAAGCACAAGGGATAGATGTTAGTGATTTGAAACCAGGTACGAATCAAGCTGCTGGTCATTCCAAAGCTGAAGATCCTAACTTGTGGGAACAGTTTAAACAAGACATGGATGATGCTTGGCAAATTGCACAAGGCAATAATGTGGATGATAAGGGCTGGGTGGATGAGAAAGGAAGATACCATCCGAGAACGTGCTTTGTTGCAGGAACTTTGGTTCATACTCGTGATGGCTTGAAAAAGATAGAAGATATTCGCTTAGGTGATGTAGTCTTGACGAAGGACGAGTATTCAGGTGAGGTATTGCACCGTCCTGTGATAGAACTTTTTCTACGCAAAGTTGATATCTTATTTGTGCTAGAACTCAGCAATGGTGAGACCATTAAAACTACTTGGAACCACCCGTTTTGGATCGAGAATAAGGGTTGGACGCAGGCTAAAGAAATCCTTGTTGGTAACAAATTGATCACTCCGCAAGGTGGTGTATTAGAAGTCGTATCTAATTCGCAGAAATATGTAAGTGACGTGGCTGTATACAACTTTGGGGTCAAAGAAACACATACCTATTTTGTGGGAGAACGTGGGGTTTGGGTTCATAACCAAGCCTATGGTATGCAAGGATTTGCCAGAGCTCTGGCTCTGAGAAATATTTGCGGTAGTGATAATAGTTGCTGGAAACGAGAAATTAAAAAGTACGAGGATCTAGATAAAGCTAATGCTATTGGAGATTTAGCAGGAATTGTTACTTTGTTATTTGGTCCTAGAGCAGCTGTGGGTGGAGGAAAATTATTAATAAAATTAAAGGATGCTTATACAAAAAATCCTGTTAAGAATAGTAAAGTTAAAAATATCGAAAAACCTAGTGGGAAAAGACCTGCAAATAATTCAGAAATACAAAAACGCTCAGATATAGTAAACCCTGAACGTGCAAATAGACTATCTCGATTTTTCAGAAATAAATATCGTGGAAATGTTTCAGTTACAAGACAACATAAGAATGGAAAAAAAGAGACAGTTTTGCGAATGCATGAAGAGGGAAGACATGGACAAACAAACATGACGGCTTATACAAGGAATAAACAAAATTATAGTAAAGATAAGAAAACAAGCTTTCGTAATCCCTATGATAAGCAAGATGGTGTACCTTTGACAAGACAACATTATCAAATTTTTAGAAATGCACATAAAAATACTAGAATTATTCGTCCGGGGCGTACGGAGCCTATTGATCCTTCAAAACCTTATCTAAGTACAAAAGGGGTTCGATAAAATACTATGCAAGTAATTCTTTTGGGTGTCTATAATCAGTCACAAAAGAACCAACTAGATACACTAGTTGGAAAATTAGGTGACCTACAAATCATGTGGGACTTTGAAGATTGTAATATTTGTGCCAGTTTTGGAGTTCCTTTATTAATAGAAAAATACAAACTTTTTGCAATCGGGCTTCTCCATGACGCAAAAGGAAAGAAGCGTTGTGAATCTACTTCATTGTTATTTCCATTTAGAGATTTATACCAAGAGGGAAAAGGAAGACAGTATACTACACTATTATGGGACTTTTGGAATGCATTAGCTACCTGTGGTTTGGAAAAACTACTTCTAGTGTTTGCTGATGAATGGGAAGAAGATACTTTGGTTCGAATCGAAAAACACAGCTTTGGCGATCTAACGAAAAGATTAGATGATTACTATATTTGGTGTGATCTACATACAAATCTTAGTCGAGATTTATACTATACAGAAGATTATGACTTCCCTCTAATTTTAGAGTTAGAATCAAATGCACAAAATAAAAATCATTTCGAAGGATTAAAAGTAGCGAAGATAGAAAGCACTGCTGTGATGATTTTTGGACTATATAATGGTTTAGAAAAAAAGATATTAGATGGTATTGTAGCTAATTTAGATAATTTACAAATCGTTTGGGATTTAGAGCAGTATAGCTATACTAGTCCAAATGCAGTCAAAGATTTAAAAGAAGATTTTAAATTACCTTTTATTGGTATTCTCGTCGGGGAAATAAAAAATAGCAACTTAACTTCCGAACCACTCGTTGATGAAGTAACAGATATATTTTTGGGCAGCCAAAAAACTCCAAAACTATTTACCTTTTTAGATGCTTTAGCTAAGAGCAACATTGAAAAGATGGTCCTTATGTTTGCTCATGAATACATGGAATATGGTAATACAACAATTAAATTAGAAGAATGTTCTTTTGAGAAAGTAAAGCAAAGGTTAAATACAACGTTTGTTTGGCGAAAGGAGTATGTCGATCTTATAACAAATGAACTCACAACCACCAACCGTTATCCTTTGGTTTTAGAATTAAAACGTGATACATAAAACTAAATTATTGTAAAAACTCACCACAAAAAGCTACTCCCTCTTTTTGTGATGAGACTTGTTTTACTTTACTCTTCCAATTCCCAGCGTATACGCTTTATAATCGCGTGTGCCAACTTGCGGTAACGGATACGGCGTTTGGGGGAATAAGTGCCGGGTTTAGCGAGTCTGTCGATGCAGACTGTGAGACGGTCCAAGAGACCTTTTAAATCGAAATCATCTGTGTGTTCGAGTTCCATAATAGGAACCTCCTTGGTTAACTAAAAATTTAGAGAAACCACAGGAGTACACATAAAGACTTGACGAAAGATGTGCTAACGTGTAGTCTAAAGACGCACCCTTGTGGTGTGGATCTCAGTCCGGGATTAGTTTGGCGACAAGTGCCGGGCTGAGAGCTTTTCGCATAGCACCCCTTATAAAAAAGGGCATAGGGATACTGTAAAAAGGAAGGAAAAATTTGTCTACTATTTTTTTGACAACTGGAGCAAAACAGGGAAATTAGCAATGAAATTGAAGCGTAGTATGAAAATAAAGTTGTTGCTCTTTACTATCCTCCTTATAGGCAGCGCTGGCATATACCTGATCTTCCCATCCAAATGTACCCAAGGCAACTGTCGCAACGGAACAGGACAACTCACCTACTCTAAGCAAAAGTACTACAAAGGCGGATTCCAAAACGGCAAGCAACACGGATTTGGAATGTTCACCGATGGAAAGGGCAACCGCTATACAGGCCAGTGGCAAAACGGCAAAAAACATGGCTTGGGCAGTTTCCAATACGCCCAAGGCGGGAAATACGAAGGCTTCTACTACAAAGGCAAAAAAAACGGCCAAGGAACCTACACCTGGAACGACGGCACCAAGCTCAGCGGTACTTGGAGAAATGGGGAACCAGAGGGCAAGGCAGTAGTCACCCTCCCTGGAAACATCGAAATGCACGGAGAATACCAAGAAGGTGTTATCTACAACGGATCGGGAATCTATATCTACGAAAACGGCAACCGCTATATCGGACAGTGGAAAGACGGCCAACGCCACGGCCCAGGCATTCTATTCGACGACAAAGGCAAAATACTCCAGTCAGGCATGTGGCAACAAAACAAACTCATAGAGGAGAAAACACTACACAATGGCAACAGCAACAAAAACCAAAAACAAACTCAAAAGTAAACTCCAAGAAATGAAGGACATCATCCTACTCAAAGAAAATACAATGGATGCAATCCTTACACAGAAAAGCTATACCCAGGTACTACTCAAATATACCTTCACCCTACTCGGCCTGTATACCGTCCTCTACTTTCTCACCTTTCTTGCCAACTACTACGACATGCAAGCTCTCAACGAAATCCAAAGGCAAAACATGCAGAAACAAAAATTCTCTACTTTATTTATATTCTTCAGCTCCTACCCATGGAATATAAGTTTTTTCATAATGGCTTGTATGATTATAGAAGGAACTACAACAGCCATTTCCTACCTTATCCTAATTGTCTTTGGCGAAAAACAACGAAATTTTGCAATACATAGCAGGGTCTGCCTGCATAGCTGTTCCTATTTTATACTAGCTTTTTTCCCCATTCTAGTGGTTAACACGTTTTTCCCCTCTACCGACAAGTTGACTACCATGCAACTGGGACTACTCATAGGAGTATGGCTCTTTGTCTTCATGACAGCTTTTAGCTTTTCCTTACGTTCGTTCTACAAATTGAGCAAACGTTATTTGCAGTTGAACGGCAACCTGCTGGTGATCGTATGGCTACTACCAATACTGCTCTTTTCGTATTTCGCCTACAGCTCGCTAATCAGTTAAGTCCTCTATGCAAACCTTCACAATACTCTTCTGCCTACTGCTACTCTGCCAATGCAAGACAATGCTGTATTCAGCCACTGTCCCCGCAGCACCAGCAGAGCTTGCAAAACTACGCGATGCAAAAATCATCCAAGGAGGCGTACTGCTACAATACACAAGTGCAGAAGACGAAAAAGAACTTAGTGCAATCAACGAAACACTAACCACGCTATGGCAAGAAGAAAAACCCAAGCAAAAGAGTGTAAGCAACGAAGAGTTCTGCCAGCACTTCAACGAAGAAGAAAAACAGCAGATACAAACAGAATTCGCCAGGTACCTAGACTTTTCGGATAAGACACGCCAATTGCTGCAAAGCAAACTGCCAAACCTACGCTACATCTTCTACCTCAGCATCGAAACCGGCAAAGAACGCCGCTACGAAGATTTCTTGCTACAGCAGTCCTACAACACACCCACAGGCATCGTCTACGAGGAAAAACCAATTGGAATCACAGAGCGCAACGTCAGAGCAATACCCCTAATCTATGACATACAAGAAGGAAAAATAGTAGCTGCCGCGAGTTACCAACGAATGTTTCGTAGGCAAAGAATGCTCCTAAAAAAAGGGGAAAGCACAGACGAGTATCCCAGTCTATCCTTTGCCAAAGTGTACCGAACCACCATACAGGCTTCCCTGGAGATACTACCATAAGACATGCGTATCTATTCACTACTACTCAGCTTCGCACTCACAGCTTGTACACACTCGTACAACCTAAAACAGACAAAAGAGGTACCCTCATTTCGCCTACCGTATGAGAGTCCGATGCGCATCATCGTTACTTACGGCAGCAATGATTTTACCGACACAGACTATCGCCCTATCGAACTGGTCAAGACGCGGATTGGTTTTTTAGGACACCCGAAAGTCAAAATAGGAGAGTTTGTATCCCCAACAGAGCTGCACTTTTACAACCGCTATTCCTTAGGCAAGAAATCCCAGCATACCGCCTATAGCCAAACCTTTGCCGATACAAAGGAATTTGCCAACTACGAACGAAAGAACTGTATCCTGGTACGAATACGCAGCAATGTAAATAAGCAAGAATCGGTTCCCCTGCTCACGACACTCACCTTGGCAATCCTACCAAGCTATGTGGATGCAGACTATGAAGTGCAGGTACAAATCTATGACTCCAATGGTAAATTTGAGACAAAGAAGTTCAAACTAAAACAAATGAGAAGAATTTGGTTTGGATGGGTCTTTTTCTTCTGGGGAGAATGGAAAAGTGATAACCAAGCTAAATTTTTGAATGAAATATTGTTGCAAAGTTTACACAAGTTGGCAAAGTAAACCGAAACGTAAGCAATGATCCGCAAACTGCAACACAAAATACTCCTACGCCCCGTCACAACAACCATGTTTTTCCTAGCAGTGGCCTTATTTGGTGTCCTATCCTTTCGCGAACTCAAAATCAACCTACTGCCAGATTTTTCCTTTCCCAAGGTAACCATCATAACCGCCTACCCCAATTCGGCAGCCGAGGAGGTAGAAAACCTCATCACCAAACCGATCACCGAAAGCATAGGTACCATCAGTGGGCTGGCACGCATCGACTCCGAATCTATTGAGAGCTATTCGTTTATTACGGTGCAGTTCAAAAACAGCAAAGATACCAACTTTGCCCTGATGGAACTGCGCGAGCGTATCGACCTCATCCGCGACCTCTTGCCCCAGGATGCGAGCAAACCCATACTGACACGCTACGACCCCTCGCAGGCTCCTATCGCTGAGATTGTCTTTTTCAACGATGGTCTGGCAAACCCACGCAACTTGCGCAACTACATCAATGACAATATCAAGATCTACCTGGACCGCATCGATGGCGTAGCTGCGGTACAATTGACCGGTGGCGATAAGAAAGAGGTTTTGATCGATGTCGACCCGCAGCGTATGTACTCGTACAAGCTATCGTTAGACAACATCGAACGCTTCTTAGATTCCAACAATAAAAACTTTCCAGCGGGACAACTGCCAGTGGGCAACAAGGACCTACTGATCCGCTTGATGGGAGAGTTTTCTTCGGTGGACGACATTCGCAACGTTGTCATTGGTATGAATGAACAGGGAGCACAGATCGCTCTGCGCGAGTTCAGCCAAATCAGCGAAGGCTACCGCAAACGTACCGGACAGGCGCGCTACAACGGCAAAGACTGTGTGATTGCCTACATATTCAAGGAGTCGAGCAAAAACACTGTAGAAATCACGGAGAATTTAAAACAAGAACTGGCCAACATCCAAAAGCGTTTTGGCAAAAAAGTTAAGGTCAAGTTGGTCTACGAAGAGGCGAGCTTTATCAAAGAGTCCATCAACAACCTGGTACGCAACCTGGCCTTTGGTACCATCTTGGCATTTTTTGCCTTGCTGGTCATTTTGCGTAACTTCAAAAGCCCACTCATTCTTTTGCTAGTAGTGCCCCTCACCCTACTCCCTACCTTTATCTTTTTCCGCGTCTTCCATATTTCCCTCAACCTGATGTCCTTAGGTGGTTTGGCCCTGGGGATTGGAATGCTATTTGACAATAGCAATGTCGTTTTGTCTGGTATAGAAAGAAACCTCGCCAGAATTTCGGACACCAAGCAAGCCGTACTCGCGGGAAGCAGCGAGGTGGTCGACTCTATCTTTTCTGCAACTATGACGACGGTCATCGTATTTTTGCCCATCACCTTTATTGAAAGTATCATTGGCATTGTTTTTGCGGAAATGGCTCTGGCAATTGTCATCTCCCTCTTGGTGAGTTTGACGGTGGCTCTGACCTTTATCCCCTTGCTAGCCTGGTATTTCAACCGCAAGCGGCATACAGAAGACAAAAAAGACAATTCTATCGTCAAATTCTTACAACGACGAGAAGAGTCTGTGCTGGCAAACTACAGCAAGCGTTTGCAGTTCTTACTGCGCCACCCTGGCAAAATACTCTCCTTACTCCCCGTGCTATTGCTACTAGCGTTTATCTTTTTTGATTCACTAAAGAAAGAATTTGTATCATCGGTAGACACCGGAGAGTTTAGCATACAGATCCAGGCTCCTTCTGGCTATTCGTTAGAAGCTACCAGTGAAATTGTTAGTAGCATCGAAAGTGAACTCTTCCAAGAGAGTGCCGTCAAAAGTGTCATCTCCAATATTGGCTACGACGAAGACAATATTACCTCGGGCAATAAAAATGCAGCAGGCAGCAACACAGCCAGCATTCGTGTACTCCTCAAAGAACAACGAAATACAACAAGCCGAGAATTTTTACAGGTTTTTCGCCGCAAACTCAGCTTTACCAAAGACATCAAACTAAAATACAAACCCGGGGGAGACATCGTATCTTCCCTGCTATCGGAGAGTTCTGGAGAGCTGGAGTTTCTACTGCTAGGCGATGACCTACAGGAGCTGTCGGAACAGGGCAAAAGGATTGTCCAGGAATTGAATAAATTTTCGGGGGTCGTGGACGTAACCTCTAGTATGAAAGAAAAATCTGCGGAACTCAAACTCCAGTACGACGCGGTCAAACTGGCAAAATTCCGCCTAGACAAATCAACAGTCGCTGGGTTTCTCAAAACTGCAATCACCGGAAAAGTAGCTTCTAAAATAAAGCTCTCCGGCTATGAGGTGGGCATCCGCATACGCTTGCAAGAGCGCTACACCAAAACAATGGAGAGCATCCGCAAACTACGAATCAAATCCAATGTGGGGGATTCGATTGCCATCTCTCAGTTTGCCACAGTGCAGCCCTTCCAAAACCTCAACTCGATTCTCCGGCGTGGCAATACCAGGGCAAACTTAATTTCAGTCAGTTTAGATAAAAACTTGGCTGATGAAACCAGTGACAACATCGCTAAATACATCCAATCCTTAAACTTGCCCGAAGGCTACTCTATGCAATTTTCGGGAGAGCGAGAAAACTTGGATAAATCCCTCAGCGAACTGCTATTTGCCTTTTGCCTAGCGACCCTTCTCATATACATGCTCCTCTCCGGCCAATTCGAGTCGCTGAAGTACTCTCTGCTAATGTTGGCTTCCATCCCACTCATCTTTATCGGTAGCTTTCCAGCCTTGTTTTTTTCGGGCAAGAGTCTGAATGTCAGCTCTTTTATGGGAATCATCTTACTCATTGGTGTGGTGGTTGACAATGCAACTCTATTCTTTGAATACTTCAAACTAAAGCTGGCAGAAGGTTTAGACTTGCATACAGCCATTCTCGAAAGTGGTAAAATTGTCATAAAACCTATCCTGATGAATAACAGTACGACGATTTTAGGTCTTATGCCAGTGGTTCTAGGCTTAGGCAAGGGAGGAGAGTTCCAGGCTCCCCTGGGTGTCGTTGTCGTCAGCGGTTTGGTTTCTTCTGCGTTTCTCACCTTGTTTATCATTCCCATGCTATTCTATAAGTTCTATACTCCCAGCGAGGAAAGCGTTGCGCAAGGTCATTGAGTTTATCTTTGCCAGACCCGTTCTGGTCAGTATGTTTGCCTTGGGTCTGCTTTTGTTTGGCCTACTATCCTTTTATTCCTTACATTTCTCTCTCTTTCCTTCTACCGTGTATCCAGGTCTCAGCATCAAATTGGAATACCCCGGTGCGGATGCGATCAAAATCGAAAAAGTCATCACTTGGCCCTTAGAAGACTCCATTTCTCTGGTAGGCGGTATCCGCGATATGCGTTCCTATACCGAAGCAGGAAAAGTGAAGATCAACTTAGAGTTTGAAAGTGAAGTAGACTTAGACTTTAAAACCTTAGAAGTCAAAGAACGTATCGACCTTGTCTCACATACCTTTCCCCGCGAAGCACACTCCCCCACTGTTTTTCGTTACGATCCCGATCAAGTTCCTGTGGTCATCCTAAGTTTCAAAAGCAAAAAGTTTGACCTCACACAGGTGCGCGAGGCGATTGAAAGAAATCTCAAACCAGAGTTGGAGAATGTCGAAGGAGTGAGCCAAGTAAGTCTTGCAGGGGGTCGTCTGCGCGAGGTTTTGGTCTCTTGCGACAGACAACAGTTGGAAGCCTATGGTATCAGTTTGCGGGAAGTATCACGAGCTTTGAGCAGAAACAATGTGAATGGAACCGTTGGAAAAATCGATCGCGCCGGTAGACAGTTGAAAATTTACTCCCTCGGCCGCTTCAAAGACCTGTATGAAATTCGCAACCTGCCTGTCAGCCGTGCCTATGGCAAAAACCCAGTTCTAATCCGTGACATAGCGAGTGTGAACTTTGCCTTCCGCGACAAAGACAACAGCTCACGCATCGATGGCAAAGAAACCGTTAGCGTTTATGTATACAAAACCTTTGCCGGAGATGTCCTGCAAATGTCACGTGCAGTTCTAGACAAATCTGCAGCGTTGCAATTGCCAGGGATTCGCTACTCAGTTACCTTCAACCGTGGGGAAGTATTTCGCAAAGTGTTTCGCAACCTGTTTTTTACCTTTATCTTAGCAGTTGCATTTTTTTCCCTTTTTATCTACCACCATTTGCAGGATACCTTTCCCATCTTGGTCAACCTACTCACCCTAGTCAGTGCCTTCTTCTTGCTCTGCCTGTTTTTATTCGCAACCGGCATCGCCTATGACCTTTTGGCAATTGCGGGTATTGCGTTTGCTGCGTTAGTTTGGTGCTTCTTTTTCTTTCTGGTACGCAGTTACCCCAGACGTGGTCGTTTTCCGCGTGGCTACCATAGTTTTGGTTGGCCTTTGGTATTTTTAGCCTTATGTTTGCTGCTTTCCCCTTTTCTATTGTGGATGTTCCACTCCGAAATGGGACGTAATTTGCTTGCGACAGGCCTTTCTGCCATTGTTTTTTTTACCAGTTGCTACTTTCTTTTTCCTATTTACTATATCATCTTACCTCGTGACCTGTTAACCTTTGCTGTAGCAGACTGGCTGGTTTGGCAGCGAATTGCTCTCTACAAACAGAGAGTGGTAGAGAAAACCCTGCAATGGCCCTTTCTACAAAAACAGTCCCAAAAGTATCCCAAAGTGCAGGAGTTTTCCCAGCAGGCAATCGCTACTGCGAAAAAGTTTCCTGCGAGTTTCTACGACAGCATTGGCAAACTCTACCCTTGGATTTTTGCAAAGCGCAAGTGGTGGAAGTATGCAGTAGCAGCTCTTATCATCTTATCTGCCTACTCTCTCTACTTTGCCAAAAAGGAAATTGGCATTAAAATTGAGGATAGAGAACTCATTGCCTATTTAGAGTTTCCTCCAGGAACCAACTTTGCCTTTAC
Source organism: Spirochaetota bacterium (assembly GCA_039028475.1). Lineage (GTDB taxonomy): Bacteria > Spirochaetota > Leptospiria > Leptospirales > Leptospiraceae > JBCCIA01. The sequence continues at coordinate 12,097 of JBCCIA010000016.1, forward strand.
CGACAAGATTACCAAGAAAGTCGAAAAAAAGCTCATCGGTCTTGGTGGCATCAAGCAGGTGGTGAGTAAAGTCGACCCAGGGAAATCATTTCTGATTTTAAAAGTGCATGACTATGTGGTACTGGACTATGCTTATAAGAATTTTATCAAGAATTCTGTAGGCAAAGTCGACCCGGCTTACCTCTATTTCTCCTCTGATTCTACAACCCTAACAACCCGGGAAGTGATCATCGATGTAACCGGCATCGAGCTAAAGAGCATACGCGAATTCACCACCACCATAGCCAACCGTGTCAAGTCGATGCAAGACGTTGACGAAGTCGTTATGCACTTCAAGCCACCACGCGATGAAATGCTGCTGTACATCAAAGGCTACCGCCTCTGGCGTGCCGGCTTGACCCTACCGGAAATCGGTGACTTTTTAAAGCTAGCCATCCAAGGAGGCATTGCAACCAAATTTATTACAGAAAACCGAGAAGTGGATGTGCGGGTTCGTTTTGCCAAAAAATACCGCAAAAATAAAAACAACCTCAAGGTGATCCGTATCAAAAACCATTTGGAGAAATTCGTTCCCCTTTCCGAGATTATCATCGATAGGAAAGGCTCCGTTCCAATGAAAATCTACCATAAGAATAAAAAACGACTGTTTTCCTTCTCGATCAAGTTTGCCGACGTGTCCAACAGAACCATCCAGAAAATCCTGGCTAAGATCTTACAAGTTTCCCTACCGGACAATTATGAAATTGCAGTTGGTAAGAAAGCAGGTAGGAGTTCTGCGGGACGAGAGGCAAACTACCTGTGGGCTTTAGCGGGACTTCCCCTTTTGCTATTTGTCTGTCTGGCCTCGTACTACGAATCTTTCCTACAGGCTTGGCGTCCTTCGCTGGTAATAAGCGTATTTCTACTTTTACTTGTATCTGTGTTGTATTTCTGGACATACCGTTTGGGTTATGCGAGCTACCAGGCTTTGTTTCTGGCGATTCCCCTGCTAGGCTTTTTATGCATAGTTGTCCGGCAAAAAGGTGCAATCCGTTTGTCACTAGCGAGTCTCCAGGAAGGGGCCAAACGCAAAAGACCTTATTTCTTCTTTATTCCTATGCTGGCCATGCTATCCTTTTGGTTGCCATTTTTCTTGTTTATGGATGGAGCCGCTCTGTTTGTATACAATGTGCTGTTTATTGTACTTCTTGCCTTAGTTCTTTTCGCATTTTTAGGAATATTGTTCTTACAGGTAAGAAGCAGCAAAAAAGAAGCAAACGAATAGCGAGTTGCAATATAATCTGCTCTGGAACCATCTAATGTTCCTCTACTATGCACTTTTATAAGCCTTGCTCCTCACCAAAGTACTCATAATAAAATTTGTAGATATACTTCAACTTTCCTCTAACATAGTACTTCGTTTTTACAGGTCTGCCTAGGGCGAAGGTTTTGATTTCTTGTTCGACAAGTCTAGCTTTGTCGTATACGTTTGTCTTCGTCCCGGAAAGCATTTGGTCTTTGTAGCTATAGGTAACTATCACTTTGCGTTGGTTGAGTATATCGTAGATCGTTTTGCGTCTCAGTTTGTCATCACTGTTGTACTCATAGGCGTAGGTTATATAACGAAAGATACGTTCCCACTTATCGTATTCTAACTCTTGGAATATTTGGTTGTTGTCAGGACTGTAGAGGTAAGCTCTCTTATAATTGATTACTTTTTTGCCCGTTAGATCATACACACTTTCACCTATCAATTTCTTCCTTTTATCATAGGTTTTGACGATACGTTCGCGTGTTTTTTTATTTGTACCAAGTGTCACCGCTTCGAGTTCAGTACCTTTACGACTGAAATAGTGGTAGGTAATATGTCTGGTTTGCAAATCTGGGTAGTAGATCTTTTCTATGACCTTCCTCTTGCGGTACAAATAGTAGGTAAAGGTTTTCTGCCTGTCCAGTTGTAAGTATTCTTTTGCTTTACCACGGTGGAATAAAGAGAGTTTGGTACTAGGAGAAATACCAATTGATAATGGCTTAGAATCTGCTGTAAAAGTGGCTTGGTAAATGACTTTGCCTATATCATTGTAGATCGTTTCTAAAGAAGTTTCACCACTTCTAGAAAGTCTCTTCTCATACACCAGATGGTTTTTCAAACGATAAGGATATTCTATACTGGCACGGATACTTTTGATTTCTCCAGAATAAACAGGTGAAAAGATTGTAGTTATAGCCAGTACTAAGATATAAAAAAGTTTTGTCTTTTGCATTGTTTTCAACCCCTTTTGCATTTCCTATGCTTCTTTCAAACGCCTTCGAATCGCTTTCCCTCTTTTGCGGTTTTCTTCCATCACTTTACATAAATGTTCGACCCGCAATGTAGATAGCTGGAATTTTCTAGCAATAGCCTTTTCTGGAAAAACATACCACTTTGCCTTCGAGCTGACTAAGAGTTCTCCAGACTGTGAGTGAATCGTTCCCTTGGTGTACATCCTACGCTTTCTCACAGAAGAAAGCCAGGCACGTATCGTTAACTTTTCCTGTAGAGGACTTGCCTTATGGTATTTTAGCGAAAGTTGATCTGTCATGACAAAATGTCCAAGATGGAAGCAGAGCACTCCTTGCGATTCATCGAGAAGAGTGGCCAAGACTCCACCATGCACACAATCGGGAGCTCCTTCGTGTTCGGCAAAGGTTTTATAGGTAAAACGCACTTCTCCAGTCGCTTCATCAAAGAGAAAATCTGCATGCAAACTCAATTTGTTCGCAGGCCCACAAGCATAGCAGTTGAGGTGATGCCAATCTTGGCTGTTTTGGCTGACTAGTGAAGGATCATACATCATCACTGCTTTCCTGTTTGGGTTGGAAAAAAGGTGCTTCCTTCCTATTGAACTGTGTATATTCAGGAGCTCTACTAAAACCGGCGTACTTGCGTAAAAATTTTACCAGCATTTCACAAGTTGCCCCCCAAAGCAAACCCTTTGGATGGTCTAAGTAGAAAATTTCCTCTTTCTTGTGTGTCGCTTTCAGTTCTTCTAGCTTTATTGCATAAAAGGGATATTTCTGAAAATCATCGTAGCTAATGGTAAAGATCTCGTCTACTTCTTTCGGGTTTGCCTGGAAACCCTGCATAGACCTATAGCTAGCTACAATCGGCGTAATATGATAGCCCGTACCTGAGACGGTAGCATCAAAGCGGCCTAATATTTTGAGACTTTCTTTCTTTTCCCCCGTTTCTTCTTCCCATTCACGCAATGCTGTGTCTAGCAAGTTTTTGTCTTCCTCATCCATACCCCCGCCCGGGAAAGAAATCTGTCCAGGGTGGTTGCGTAAATCCTTACTGCGTTGGGTAACAATAAAACTAGGTTTGCCCTCTTCTAGAGTAAAGGCAAGAATCACAGAAGAGATTTTGTATTCTTGCAATTCCGTAGGCAAATCCGGCTTAGCAAAGTTTTTTGACAGTTTCCTCTCGACAAAATGCGGGTTAAAGCCTAGCTTCTTCTTTTTCTTGGCATTTTGGATAACAACAAATTGCTTAAGTAGCTCCGTATAGGGTTCGTTTTGTAGGGCATGCAGAAACAAAGGCCCATAGTTTTGCACTTTCCAATCTGACATCAAATTCATGGCTTGCAATTCTTGCAGATCTTGCGGCTGCTTTTTGAGAATAGCAACGAGATGTTTGTTAGAGGGGAGCATGGAGTGGTCAATTTTGCGCTTACGAATGAGTTCTTCGCGGAGCTTCTTAAAACGTTTGTAGATGACTTCCTCGTCTTTGCTCAGTCCATCGTCTGCACGTGGGTATTCTACCTTTTCTATAGGTGGCCCCGATGGATTTTGTATAATTTCATAAATTGTTGTCCCATCATTTTTCCCATGCTTGCCAATCAGCTCTTGCAGGCTGGGTCTCTGCAAAACTATTTTTTGGATCGCATCGTAGTTTAAGATGCGGAATGGGGACTTGTTCATCCTTTTTGCTTTTTCTTCACGAAATACAAGTATATCATAGATATTTCTTCTAGCCTCTGGAGTATACTTAGCAATATTTTGGAATTTGTACCAAGCGATCTCTCCACTACCCTCTTTGTCAGCTGCTGGTTCCTCTTGGATTCTGGCAAATTCAGAATATGCCTCTTCCGTTAGCGCCCTTTCCGCGAGCTTCTCTTCCATAAGTTTCCAAGTTTCTTCCAAATAAGCAGTATCCAAGGCAGCGTATTTCAATTGATTTGGGTATAGGGGTCTGTGCTCCCAATTCGATTTCTGCATGGCTTTAGAGAGCTTAATACCGTGGTAATGCTCAATGAGGTAGTTTAGCGAGTTGTGTTCCATACCCAATAGTTTGGAAGAGTACATAGTATCTACTAGATTGGCAAAGGTAAAACCAAAGTCACGCTTCATAACCTTGACATCATCTATCGCAGAATGGAAAATTTTTACAATAGAATCATTGGAGAAGAGTTCTTGCAATCTTTCGATCTGTATAGAGGAGAGAGGGTCGAAAATATAATTTTTTCCAAATGCTGTACATTGGATCAAACAGACCCGTGAATAGTAGGTATAGTAGCCCGAAGACTCCGTATCCACCGCTAGGTATTTGGAGTTTTTCAAGCTGATCAGAGCCAGTTCAAAGCTCTTTTTATTATCTATCAATAAGTACTTAGAATTGATTTGCATCTTTTAAATACCAATAAAATTGTATCCATTATAATGAGTTATATAAATGACCATGAGTTTGGTTCAATCCAAAATATAAATACGTTCGCTGATGACAAACCAAAAGAAGAATGTGCAATTTTTGGTATCTTCAACAGCCAAGAGGCCTCTAATTTCACCTATCTTGGTCTTTATTCCATGCAACACCGAGGCCAAGAATCCAGTGGCATTGTTTCCACCGATGGTTTACATCTCTATCGTTATGCAAACATGGGGCTTGTAAACAATGTTTTTACACAATCCAAATTAAAAGGACTAACTGGGAACGCAGCTATAGGTCACAACCGCTATTCTACCACAGGTGCCAGTTTTCTGAGAAATGCCCAACCATTTCGCTTCGAATCGCATATGGGTGGGATTGCTCTAGCTCATAATGGGAACCTTGTCAACTCTTTTGACATCCGTCGGCAAATGGAAGAAGAAGGCAGTATCTTCCAAACTACGATCGATTCAGAGGTGATCGCTCATTTGTTGGCAAAATCCACTTCGAAAAAATTAGTCGTTGCCCTTTCGGAAGCCTTGAATGTTGTCAAAGGAGCCTATTCGCTGCTCATCTTAACACCGCATGCACTCATAGCGGTTCGGGACCCCAACGGTTTTCGCCCCTTGGTAATGGGAAAACGCGAAGATGGTGCGATTGTCTTTGCTTCCGAAACCTGTGCCTTTGACATTACCGGTGTAAAATACCTGCGTGATGTAGAACCTGGTGAGATGGTGGTAGTTGATAGCTCAGGTGTAAAATCCTACCACCCCTTTAAAACTACCAGTGAAAGCCTCTGTGTTTTTGAATACATCTATTTTTCAAGACCAGACTCATACATCTTTGGCGAATCCGTTTATAAGGTGCGCAAAGCATTAGGAAAGTACCTGGCTAAAGAGTTGCCAGTCGATGCAGATGTAGTTATACCCGTTCCCGATTCTGCAAATATCGCCGCTCTTGGCTATGCAGAAGAAGCGCAAATCCCCTATAGTGCTGGTCTTATCCGCTCCCATTATGTGGGTAGAACGTTTATTGAGCCAGATCAAAAAATTCGCGATTTTGGGGCGAAAATCAAGTACAATGTCATCCAAGAAGTAGTGGAAAACAAAAAAGTCGTTATCATCGATGATTCCATTATGCGTGGGACAACCAGCCGAAAAATTGTCACTATGCTCAAAGATGCAGGTGCAAAAGAAATCCATATGAGAATATCAGCCCCTCCAACGATTTCACCATGCTACTACGGTATAGACATTCCTACACACAGTGAACTCATTGCAGCAACCCATTCCATAGAGGAAATTCGCGATTATTTATGCGTAGATACGCTGGCGTATTTGACAATTGAAAATATGAAATTAGCAGTGAAAGATTGCAACGATGCTACTTACTGTGATGCCTGTTTTAGCAAAAAGTACCCTGTGAACTTCAAAACCAAGGGGTATGACAATCAGAAATCTCTTTTCAAAGAGTTTATGACTACGGAGGAACTTTAAGAGCTTAAGCTGGAGGCTCTTTACTCCCGAACTGTTTTCTTTTCAAAAATAGGCACATACTCATCACCTTGAACAGCGATCTTACCAATGTTTAAAGTTTTGGCAATCTTACCGAAGAGGCGATTCGAAAACTCAATATGCCTGTATTCTACCAGAGCCATACTTGGCTTTGTAAGAGTGTTTTCTTGTTTTTTCTCTTCCATTTTTTTAGGAGCAGGCTCGTCTGGTTTGTCCTGTATCTCATCTTTTACAGGTGGTTCTAGTATCTCTTCTGGCTTTTCCGCTATGTCTAGCTTATCCTCTTCGTCATCATAACTAGCCATATTCAAATCCATTGGATTGTCGATAGGATTGGAAAAGTCACTTTCTGTTGCAGGAGGAGTATACGACTCTGCATCTTTTTGTTGGTAAATGTAATCAGGAATATCATCTAACTCTTTTTCAAAGGAAACCTGAGAAACCTCAGAAGAGTTGTTGGGTGGATCTACAACCATTTCCTGATCGTTTACAACAAATTCAGGTTCTGCTGCATCTTCAGGAAAAGGCTTTTTGCTAGGTTCCTCGTGCAAAGGGTGGAGAAAATCATCGGTTTGATCCTGAATCGCAGGTTCCGCGTCGGCATAACTGTCAACAGGAGGTGGAATCTCCACAGCAGGAATGTTGTCCTCTTCCTGGAATTCAAACTTAACTTCAGAAATATATTTACAATAGAAACAAGCTACTTTGAAAAGACCGTATTTGGGAACGTCCATAGGTAGCTTGGATTTCTTTCCACAACTAGGACAAACATACTCAGAACCTGGTGAAGATATGATTGGATTCATAATTACTTATACTAAATATCGGTAGTACTAAAATATCCTTGTAGCAAATAAAAAATACCTTTGCGATAAAATATAGACGCTTAACTACCAAAGGAAACACCTTTAGTTATGAATCAAATACTTTCTATGGATAATATCACGCTCTAAAGGAAAAATCTCTAGATCTGCTGCAAGTTTTTCTAAGAATTTCTTTTCTGATTTTTTCACAAGCATATCCGCTATTACCATAGAACAGGCGTCCTCGTAGAAAAGATTCGCATATTGGCGGTTTTCTTGGATAAATGCAACAACTTGAGGCATAGGCAATGGAGAATGGAAGTACTCCATGAGTTCATTTATAATAAGGTTCTTCCCTTCCTGGTGATGGTAAAAGATACGACCTTCTTCAAACAATTCCTCTAGCATCTCATCACGCATTTCCAACTCTAAATTGCCAATCTTACCATCAGACATCAGAGCGTAGTACCAAAGACTTACCAGATGCTTGGCTAGATTCAGATTGTATTTTAGGGTTTTGGATGTATGTATTTTTTGTACCATATTCTTAAACCTAAATTTGTGTCATAGCTTAGACTATTTCACACTTCGAAGGGCAGTAGATAAAGCAAAAAAACCTAGTTACTAGAGATTTTTTCTTTTTTCTTAGGGGGCAACAGATTTCCCTCTAAAAAATCACCGTAAAACTGTCACACCCTAACTTTAGAGGCTTGTGGCTCCTCTAACTAAGGGCCTGATACACACCGGGTTAGATCACCACCACCCTTAGCCGAAATCCCTACATACGCTGTCGCATTGAAATAAACACCGTTGGTATAATTTGTGTTGTTCAAAGCTGTGGTAGATGTATAGTAGATACCGGAAGTATTGGGAAAGGCTGTAGTGTCGATTTGTGGAGCAGTTCTAGTATAGTCGTAGATACTCAAAATCTCGTGGATATTCGGCATACGCCAGGTTCTCCCAGCTAAGGAAAGGCTATTGCAATAAATTATAGAATCTGCCCAAGTATCGCCAGTAGCCGAACCTGTACAAGTCGTAGCTCCCTGACCCTTGCTACACTTCTGCCAAGTCAAACCTGTTTTATGGTCGTAAACGGTGCCATCACCGTTGTCTGTATAGGTAGAAGGAGTGTATTCTTTAGTAGTACCAGAAACACATTTCACACGACCACTGCCCGTTTTGGCTACAGTTCTATTATGGGTGTCATAGAATCTGTATATCCAAACCTTGGAGCCATTCGCCGGGTCCACACTAGAAGTCCAAAAATTGGTATTTCCACCTTGTGTATTGGGAAAATAGGTCGAATTGATACTTGGATTGGCATAGTTATAGTCAGAAATCGATTGCAATTCCAATCTTGTTGGCAAACGCCAATTGGTGAGCCCCGCATAACCACTGCCGCTGTTTTCAGTATTCAAACCACCACAGCCAGCAGCAGCACCAGCATCCGCCCAAGTCATAGTACTAGTGCTTCCTGCACAACTTGCCCCCGACTTACCAATATCGCAAGTTCTCCAAACAAGACCCGTAACATTGTCTGTTGTGGTATAATCCGATGTATAAGTAGCATGAGCCGCTATGGTGTAAGAGCGAGTGGTTCCCTTTTGGTCGTAACCATCCTGGCCAATATAGCTGACACTGCAAGTATCAAGAACATTGACATTATAACACTTAACTAAAGAAGTCGAAAGTGGAAGCAGGGAATAGGTAGCCGAAGCCACAGTACTATCGGCGTAACCAGGAGCTGTTGCAATAACCTGGATCGTTTTACCAGCATACAGCCAGATATTGAAAGCACTGGTATAGACAGTGGAACCGTTCGTAGGAGTAGAACCATCAGTTGTGAAGTAAAGAGTAGCTCCAGCAGTTGTAGTAGATAGCGAGATGTTTTGCACACTGCTATAATTTCCAGCAGGCAGGCTAAAAGTCGGAGTCGCTACGGTAGGAGTCGTAACGGTAATAGAAATGGTAGAGTTGCTACTACCCACTGCATTGGTAGCTGTAACTACATAGGTAGTACTGGCCTGAATCAAGCTAGGTGTTCCTGAAATGCTACAATTTGTCGTATTGAGGGTTAAACCCGAAGGCAGTGCAGGACTGATGCTACAACTGGTAATTGTTCCTGTGATACTAGGGACTTCTACCGTCATAGCAACTCCGACAAAAAGAGCAAGGGAGCTATTGCTAAAACTAATGCTGGGTAAGATTTCATCAGAAGGGGTAAAGAGTGTATCATTATTGGCTTCTGCAATAAAAAAGTCATCAGAAAATGTTGTTGTATTTGTGTTAGAATTGCTAGAACCTGTGGTGCTACTAGTCGTGGTAGAAGCAGTAGTTGTGGGATTGTTAGTGGTTTCTATTGTATTGATCTGTATTTGGTGCTCAAAACCGGACGGAATTGTAAGGCTTAATTTTGTAGGGTCCTGTCTGATTTCCTCCGCTTCCGTAGCCGTTGTAACCGTTCTCAAGTCTATCGATATGTCACCAAGGTCCTTAGTTGCCCGGCGGATAGAAAATTGGTGCGACTTGCCTATTTCTACTTGGACGGTATAGCTTCCGTTGCTATCGGAGAGAACTCCATCATCCTCTTCGTAATCGGTGAGGGACAGGCTGGTAAGAAAAGTTTCTGAACCATTGCAATTGTAAAGATTGAATTCACTAGCTCCAGTAGGATAGGTTTCAGATAAAATAAACTGAATCTCATTGCCTTTTGTTATAGAGCTAAACTTTGCTATTTCCGAATATTTGCGGTTGCCCGCTGAACCGTAATAGATAGAATAGCAACCGCTCTCTGCTGCTGCAATATTGGCAGTTTTGATGATCATCATACACTGGATGGTTTTAGCAGTCAGGGCATAGTCCGTACAGCGAATGGATTCTGTAGAGCTGGAACGTGTATTGCTAAGAACCTGTGTAGAGGTAGATAAGCTACTGGCACTTGTTGTCAAAAGAGTGTTACTTACAGAATTTCCATCTTGCGACAAGGTACCTGTAATGGAAAGATAGACTTTCTCTTCGGAGCTGTTCAAAAAAGCAAAAAGGCGAGTGGTATTGTTAAACAAAGAATCTTTTCCCTTACAAGAAAGGGAGAAAATAAGGATCCATAGATAAAGTAAGTTTTCTCTTTTCAATTGCCTTCTCCTACGACTGTTAGACGACAATACTTAAAAAAATCTTACCTATTTGTAGAAATATTTGCTATTTGTTGGTAAAATTTTAATAAGCAAGGTAAACAAAAGGAACAGTATTGTTGACGCATAATATTCCCTACACATTCCAAGCGAGTTGTATAGGATACTAAAAATAATAGCACTTAGCAGATGTCAACAAAAATAGCAACCCCTACTTCCCTTTCGAAGTATGATACCACAGATACAAAAGGCAACGATTGTAAGATCTTTGTAACGTAAATTCTTACGAAGTAAAACGCTCCTGTAAAGCGTGTAGACCGAGCAGGTGGTTCATAATTACATCGGAACGAGTATTCTCTGCCATTACCTCTTCTTTGCCAAAGCCCTTGTAGAAATCTTGGTAACGTTCCCCGTCCAACATGCCCAATTTTTTCACAGCATCAGGGGATACATACTTATCTAGGAGTAGATACAAATTCTTCTGTTTTATAGGGTCACGGTAGGCAGGGGGAGCCATGAAGGCAAATTTTTCCCGCTTGTAAAGAACCGTTGGCAAAATATGCTTCATAGCTTCGCGTAACACCCATTTTTCTACACCATTTTTTACCCTAAGCAAAGGAGCGAGCTGCATAGCAAATTCTACCAAGTGGTGGTCTAAAAAGGCGGGACGTGATTCCAAAGAATTAGCCATATCCACGCGATCTCCCCCCCAGTTTAGGATCTGCCCCTCTAACATAGTTTTCATCCAAGTATACTGTACTTTGTCTAAGGGATGTCTACCCTTTAACTTTTCTGTATCAAAGGAAGCTGCAATCTCAGTAAAAGGGTCGTAGTCCCCTAACTCTTCTAGATATTCCTTTGAAAGCAAAGGCTTTACCTGTTGTAAGGTCATCATCCAGGGTTGGATCCAGCTGGGAGTAAAACCCATCAGTTCTTCAAAGGCAGGATGGGAGATATTTTCTTCCGCCAAAATAGAACCTGAAAAAATTTGGTTTTTCTTCAACACAGAAGCAGCGTGCTCGCTATCGCGGTACGACTCATCGTAAAGAAACATATCCTTCTTAAACGCAGCATAGCCCCCAAAAATTTCATCAGACCCCTCACCGGTGATCACTACTTTGTAAGAGTTTTCCGTAACGTGCTTGCTCATAAGCATTTTAGCTACACCAAGGGTGTTGTAAAAAGTTCTTTCAGAATGCCAAATCGCTTTTTCGTAGTTTTCGCCATACAATTCATTGCCAGACAATTTGAGTATATCTTGTGAAGCTGCCGTTTTTTCAGCCATTTCCTTAGCAATATGCGATTCATCAAACTTATCATCGCTAAAACTAATGGTAAACGCTTTGATAGGAGACTGTTGTATTGCGGAAGCCAAACCCAAAATAGAGCAACTGTCAATCCCTCCGGAAAGGTAACAAGCTACGGGAACATCTGCCTCTAAGCGTAGACCAATCGCTTCGATAAGTTTGTCGCGCACACCTTGGATAGCGACATCTTCTGAACAAATGTGTTCTTTATCCAAAGGAAAGTCAGCATCCCAGTACATCTCTTGTTTGATATCTAGACCACCCGGAGTTTTTCGTATGCGTAAGAAATGCCCGGGCTTCACAGCATGCACACCAGCAAAAGGGGTTGTTCCTGGAACCATTACCTGTACCATCTGGTGCAGCAAAGCCTTTCTATCCAATTCTATCGCAACGTTTCCATGAGCCGCGAGAGCTTTTACTTCGGAAGCATAATACACGCTATCCCCTTGTACTTTGTAGAATAGCGGGCGGATACCAAACCTGTCACGGACTAGCAAAAGTTCTTTCTGCTCTGTATCGAATAGAGCAAAGGCGAACTCTCCGCGCAAATGTTGCATAAAATCTAGACCTAATTTGTCATAGAGCTTTAAGGCGATCTCACTATCGGATTTGGTTTGGAAGTGGAAACCTTCTGTGACCAACTGGCCACGAATTCGCTTATAATCATAGAACTCACCATTCGCGGTCAGGATATTCTTACTTCTCTTGTCTTGGATGGGTTGCTGTCCAGTTTGTAAATCAATAATAGAAAGACGCGTATGAGCCATATAAATGCCCTCTTCAGCGTCGGTAAAAAAACCATTGCCGTCTGGTCCACGATGGTAAAGACTCTTTGCCATCGCTTGCAAATTGTGTTCATCTCTATCTTGTTTATGCGGTGAAAACCACCCTGCAATTCCACACATTAAATATTCACCTTTTCTATAGATTCCAAACGATCAAAGATACACAGGAGCAAGGCTTGTCTAATAAACACCGCTCCATCCGCTTGGTTAAAGTATAAATTATGTTCTGTATCATCCAAATCGACATCCAGCTCTTCTTTGCGGGCTAAAGGATGTAAAATCACTGCTCCCTTTTTCAGGGATGACTTAGCAGAAAGTTTGAACTGAGTGCCTAGCATACGATACCCATCACCCAAGAAAGCAATCGAGTTCATATAAACAACATCTAGGTCTGGCAATGTATCATGCAAATTATCGGTAATGGCGAAATCGATATTGCTCTTCTCACAGTATTCTGGAATTTTACTTCCTAAAGGGTTCGCCATTTCTGAGATAATGGTAATCTTCTCGATCTTTTTCTCAAATAAGAGAGATAACAAGAGAAAGCTCTTCACGGTGCGCATATTTGCAGGGGTTCCCACAATTCCAAGATGAAACTTCTCTTCTGTCTTTTTCTGCAAAATCAGGTCAGGATTCCACTTCGCCAGTGCGTACCAATCAGCCAAAGCCTGGGTAGGATGTTCATCTGAACCATTGCCACCATTTATCAGGGGGATACGTAGGTAACGACTCAGCTCATCAAGAGCTTTCTGTTCTGTATGTCGCACAACAACTGCATTGGCATAACTATTGAACATCTGGCCAATGTCTGTCATAGACTCCCCCTTAGCGATTCCCGTAGAGGCCGCTTCTGCAACGCTCAGAGTCTTGCCTCCCAAAAAAAGCATAGCACTTTCGAAAGACAGACGTGTTCGCGTACTGGGTTCAAAAAAAGCTGTAGCCAAAATTTTATCGTGCAAAGTGTCCTTCGTCGGGACCCATTTCTGCTGTAATAAAGCGGCTAACTTATACACCTCGATGATTAGATCTGCGGTGAACTGCTCAGCCGATAAAATAGAACTATGACTCAATCTCTTGAGGATTTGCACATCGGGCTTACCAGCCTGTTGCAAAAAATTTTTTGGGTTTGGGCGAAGACCTAAAGACTTCTTCACTTTAGCATCTATATTATGTTTAATGTCAGCAGCATCTTTTACCATAATTTCCCCTTTAGGCTATCTAGGATAAACGAAAGTAATAAACAAACGATAGAAATAGTACAGAACAACAAAGAACCGTATACCAATAGTTTTACAAAGACAATAGAAAACATCATTTGCTACGCTCCAATTCTTTCCAGTCAAAACGAGTCGAACTTACAAGCGAACCGATAAGAACCACCAACATAGAAACCGCTGTTGCAGAGAGGGCACCTGTATACCAATCAAAAAAGAAATAGCTCCAAAGACCAAAACCAGCACCTAACAGCATAGCGACTATGGCGACTTTCGCATTGGTACGTTGCCAATACAGACCGGCTAAAATAGGCCAAATCATACTACCTACCAAGGGTCCAGCAAAGAATAGAACCGTAGCCAAGGAACCAATGCGTGGGAGACAGGCCAGCCAAACCACAAGTGCAATAGCGATTGTACTGTATTGGGCAGCTTTTTTCATCGAAGCCTCTGACAACTCTTTTGCAAACAAATCCTTGGCAAATAGATTTTGTAACACATCACGCGCAAACATATCGGAAGTCGCCGCAAGCAAACTATCAATACTGGAAGCTAAGGAACTAAAAACAATCACAAAAATTACAACAGCACCCATTTTACCAAAAATCTTAACAGCAACAAGCGGGCCAACCATATCAGGAGAGGGAATATCTACCCCTAGAGCGGCAGCAGCCAAAGCAGTAAAGCCAGCAGCTATGGGAACGGGTAGCCAGATCAGACCAGCTAAAAAATAAGCTTTTTTACCAATGCCCTTACGAAAAGAAAATGCCCGGCTCCACCAAACATTGCTGTGAAAGATTTCACCAATGCCAAATAAAAGATTGTTAAACAGCGCAATTAGAGCTGCTGGAAAGGCAATCTTTAATAGATATGGTTTGCTGGCAGCAGTCTTTTGGTAGATCTGTTCTAAAGAAACATGCTGTAGAATACCAATGCCCAAAGCAACAATGCCAATAAGAATCAAAATACTCTGGACAAAATCTGTAGCGATCACTGCTAACAACCCCCCGCGAATGGTATAGAGAACACATACCAAGAGGATAACCGACATACCCATATGGTAGGAAATGCCAGAAATGCTTTCCAACAATATGCCCCCCGCCATTGCCATACTCAAAAGCCAAGTCAAACTATAAAAAAGGCTAAATAGCAAAAAGATCACCCAAGTAGCACGGCCAAAGCGTAAGCGAATGAAGTCACCTACCGTATAGGCGTGTGGGAGTATGGTTTGGATACGTTCGGCCAATGGGGCAAACAAGAACAAGCCCAGCGAAGCCGTGCTATAGGCAAGAGCACCCCACACTCCTAACTGCAAGACAAATTGGGGAGCTAACATGGTAGTATTGGAGGTGATCCAGGTAGCGACCGCAGTTGTAACAGCCATTGTCAAACCAACATTTCTTCCAGCAAGCGCGTGATCTTCAAAGGAATGGTTTTTCTTGCCCAAAACATAACCTAGGTACAACCACAATACGCTGAACCCGGCTAACAATAGGTAGGACAACCATGCAGGTAAAACGTTATCCATGCTCTCCCCTTTGCACCGATAAAGACAAATGCCAGTAGAGTAAAAAAGCGCAAATACTTAGAAACAAAACCGCTCCGATAAGTAGAAACCAAAGGGCTTGCTGTAAAGAGTAATGTTCTACACGCAAACTGCTCTCCGATAATAAACTACTATCACTGGCACGCTTCAACTGCAAACGATAGATACCATTTGCAAGACCACTCATAAAGGCACTTTCTCCAGAACCACGGTAGAGTAGATGTGGTTTTGCATCGCTTTGCAGTGGTAGTAGCCACACCTGGACTGCTGTATTTTGTGGGTTTTTCCACTTACTCTGGAAATAGCCAGTACTAGATATAGTCTTCTGTATTTGAAACTGTAAATTGGGAATTTTTTCTTGGGAGGCAATAGGATAATAGCAAAGAAAGAAAACAGATGCAATCAATAGTTTTATTTGGCAATTCATGGATTTTGGCAAGAAAAAAGATACCTAAGGAAGGTAGTAAATTAACTGCTTTTTAGAAGAATCCAGTTAATCAGTCTGTACAGCATCTCATAGTTTTTTTTTCTCTGTCAAGGACTTTTTCTAGGAATATTTCGCGTACAAATCATATTTTGTCTGAAAAAGCAATTGAAAGCAATGAATTCTGTTTTTATACAGTTGTTATGAGTTTACAAGTGTCAGAAATACAAATCAACTCGAAACGCTTGCGTGAAGATCTATTAGAACTGAGTCAAATAGGCAAGAATCCGCAAGACCACGGAGTATATAGGCAAGCTTTCACACAAGCTGATACAGACGCCAAGAAATGGCTCATTGAAAAGTTCGCCGCATTTTCCTGTCCCGCCTACATAGATGGTGCAGGAAATGTTGTCGCCCGCCTAGGTGACGAAAACACTGCCAGCGTAGCGATAGGCTCCCATTTGGATTCGGTACCCCGAGCAGGAATCTTTGATGGCACCTTAGGGGTACTCGCAGGTTTAGAATGTGCGAGAATTTTTCACGAGAACAGAATCCCTCTCAAGCGACCCTTAGAAGTCATCGCCTTTGCAGACGAAGAAGGTAGATTTGGCGGAATGTTTGGTGTCGAAGCTATTTGTGGCAACCACAATCCCGATTTCTTAGAATCTACAAAAGACATCAAAGGAATCTATCTCAAAGATGCAATGGCATCCCAAGGTTTACCAGCAATGGAGGCTCTTAACGCGCGGCGTGACCCCTCTTCTTTCCACGCATTCCTAGAGCTGCATATAGAGCAAGGACCTGTGTTGGAAAGCAAGAAAATCCCTATAGGAATTGTTGAAGGAATCTCTGGGATTTTCAAATGGGTCGTACGTCTTATCGGTCGCTCCGGCCACGCTGGTACACAGCCAATGGATATGCGTAGCGATGCCTTCCAAGGTTTAGCTGATTTTGCTCACGAAATTTACCGTATTATCGATGAGGATGGTTCCCCTTATAGCCGCCTAACCGTAGGAAAGGTAGACCTCAAACCTGGATTCCCGCACACTATACCTGGCGAAGCCGAGTTTACACTGGTAGGGAGAGACATCAAACAAGAAATTATGAAAGAACTTTCTCTCAGCTGCCGTAAAGTACTGTCAGCAATTGCACGTAAACACAATTTAATGTTTGAATACGACGAATTGAGTTGGTTAGAACCACGCCTCTGCCACGATAAAATCATTGGACTCTTACAGAAGCAGGCGGGTAAACTCGGTTTAGAACACCATTTGATGCCAAGCGGTGCAGGACACGATACACAATTCATGAGTACCCTAACACCTTCTGGTCTCATCTTTGTCCCCAGTGTCGCAGGAATCAGCCATGCACCAGACGAATGGACACATTGGGATGACGTTGACAAAGGAGCAAACCTACTCTTGCAAACCGCCTTGCATTTGTGCAACGAATAGAAGCATTTTCTCGACAAGAGCCGATATTTTTATACATAGCAATTCCCATTTGACTCCACTGATGGGAATCATACAGCGAACCTTCACAAAGGCTCGACCGATAATTCACCATTTGGGTGGAACTCCGAGCCTTCTGTTACAAAAAAATCTACTTCCCCATAAGCAGAGGGGATGTAAATATGCATGCTTCCTATGTCTTGGTTTTCTCTTCTAACAAATAGCAAATAGGCACCCTCGCGCAAAGACAGAGCAAAAGCGCCAAATGTATCGGTTGTTTGCTTAGAGTCGACAGCACCAAATAGCAATTCTTCTAATAATGAAAACAAATTTGGGTCTTTTACAACAACTGTAATATCTGCCCCTTCCAAAGGGCGATTGTTCTTATCCAACAAACGACCCTGCACGACCAGCCTAGGACTCGGAGGAAATAAGGGTAGATCTACTTCTTCAGAACTAGAACTGCAAGACAAAACAAAAAACAAAGATACAAGCAGCAAAGGGTATTTTAAAAACATGCACCACCTCACTAGATCCAAGTAAAAAAAATAATCTTCGTACACTTTTTTTGTTAGCTAAACAGTAAAAAACTCGATTTTTTCTACAATGCCTGCCGAGAAAAACGTTTACAAAATTGCAACTCCCCATAGAACATGTGTATGATTAAGTTCGCCAGCCTCCTTGCCACATTACTTTCTTTCACCCAACTCCTAGCTGAAGCGTCACCCACTCCTCCTCCTACCCCTTCAGTCGCAACAAACAATGCCTATACGTTACTGGAATTCCAGGTATATAACATGGCTCGTAAGGCTTTTCTGGTAAGAATCGCAGGGAAAAGCCCAGAAGCAATGGAGACATTAATACCTGGATTCCAAAAAGCAAAAAAAGGCGACACACTACTGGCTAAGCAAGGTTTAGCAGAAAATGCTGACAATTTTTATATAAACGATACAATTGCATTTCCCATAAAAAAATCTCTCAAAAAAGCAAATAATCTTTCCGTTACCTTTTTCCTCTATACCCATGGCTACCCTAAAGAAGGAAAAGGAATCTTCCATTGGAAAAGCCCAGACAAACAAATCGATATACTTAGCGATGAAATTAACATCCCCCCAGCTAATAACGCAATCAACAAACAACCACTCATTACAAGGGTTTATCCTGCTGGAGGAAAAGTAGGAGATACAATTACTATTTATGGGAAGAATTTGGGCAAGGATATAGACAAAGTGCAAATCTGCTTCATTGACAATGAACCTGATAAGGGTGAACCTTTTCAAGAAAAAGTATACGGTATTTACGATGCGTTTTATTTGGCAAGTATAGATCCAAATATTAAGAAAGCAGATGGGGGAACAGAAGTAGTAAAACTAACCCTTCCCTACCACCTTATCAAGTCCTTTGCCCGCCAACGCATAGGCCCGAAAAGGTTACAAAAAAGATTTGGCTGGAGAGAAGGTTTGTTAGGACATCGTATATCTTTTTACCTCTTAGTCAACGACAGACCTACGGAAGTAAGAAGTATTATGATACTTCCTACCCATTGGAAGTTTCTCAATACAATTGTGAGTTTGCTCCTCTGTGCTGCATTTGTGACTATTCTACGACTCATTATTGGCAAATGGGATTTTTGGCACAACATACTCTTAGACCACAAAACCAATACCTATAGTTTGTCTAACTTCCAATCCTTTATGTGGACTATCACCCTAATCGGTTGCTATTTTTTTGTTGCCTCTGCAAAAATGCTCATTCTCAATGATGGAGAGTTGCCCAGTTTTGATTATTCTTTGCTTTCTCTCCTAGGTATAAGTTATGGAGGCATGCTTACATCACAAACTGTAAACAACAAACGCAAACTAAATCGTATCAAAGCGAGAAAACCATCCTACCGAGATTTAATTTCTTCGGAAAATGGAGACATTGATATGGGGAAATTGCAATTACTAGGATTCACCATGTTAGGCATAATCATCTATGTCGCTTATATCTTTGTTGGTGATTCTTTACTGGGACTACCTGCTATCCCCTCTTCTTTCCAAGTATTGCTATTAGGCAGCCAGGGTGGCTATCTGGGCTCCCAGTACACCTCAAAATCTATTAGTGTCGAAAAGATACAACCTAGTGTCCTCACAATAGGAAAAGATAAAAAAGTCTCTTTAATAGGGCAAGGCTTCAACAGCGATATGAAAGTAGTAATAGGTGAGTCAGAACCCCTCGCGATAGAATTGAGTGACTCCACGACAATACATGTTAACCTACCAGACGAAAGTAGTCCTACAAGCAAGACAGTCACTTTATTGACCGGTGAAGGCCCCAGCATTGAAGTCAAAGATGGTATTACTTGGAAAAAGGAGTCTTCTGCAGAGAAGACAGAAAAGCAAGATAAAGAACAAAAAGAAGGTCAGGAACAGGAGCAAAAGCAAGAATCATAAACGAGTAAGCAATAGAAGTAAAGGAGTAGACTTCTATTGCTTTGCAAAAACTGCTCATTAGAGGCTTCTATTAAAAGATTTCATCCGGTCCTTGGGGAATAATGCGGTAGGGGTTGATACTCTCATGGCTATAATAGTAATGACGCTTGATATGAAAAAAGTTTGTCGTATTTTTAACCGCCTCATAATTTTCATAAAAGTATTTCAAATAACGTGAGAGGTTTTTATAGTCTTTGATCCGCTTTTTATTGCACTTGAAATGAACAACGTATACCAAATCAAAACGCAAAAGTGTGGGTAACAGGCGAATGTCAGCCTCGGTCAACTTTTCGCCTACAAGGTATGTTCTTCCTTCCAGTTTCGTTTCCAAAGAATCTAAGGCCTGGAACAAAGAAGAAACGGCTTCGTCATAGGCTTCTTGAGTCTTAGCAAAACCACAGCGGTACACACCATTGTTGATGCTATTGTAGACAAAATCGTTTAACTCATCTATCTCAGTTCGCAGATTTTCTGGGTAGTAGTCGTTGTGATTGCCAGTCAAAGCATTGAAAGCTGTATTGAAAATTCGAATGATTTCACTCGACTCATTGTTCACAATTGTTTCTGTCTTTTTATCCCAAAGAATGGGAACGGTTACGCTGGTACTGATCTGCGGGTCTGCTTTGGTATAGATTTCACGCAATTTGCTAAAACCATAGAAAGGTTCCTTTGTCGCTCCTTCAATGCTGTCATCGAAGACCCAGCCATCATCCAACATATCAGGAGAGACAACGCTGATACTAATATGCTCCTGCAACGATTTGAGCTGCCGGTAAAGTAAGGTGCGGTGTGCCCAAGGACAAGCATAGCTCACATACAAATGATAACGGTTTGATTCGGGTTGGAAAACTTTATGATCGGGAGCAATCGTATCACGAAAGGAACGAGGAATCCTCGCGTAAGCCCCTTTGGCATCCGTTGTCATGACAGTCTGTACCACCCATTTACCATCTATTAATCTACCCATATACTACCTCTTTCTAATTTCTATATTTTCTTCAAAAATATATTCTGGCAGGCTTCTATTTTTACAAGCTAAAGAAATTGTAAAAACAATATTCCTACTAGTTTCGCGGAATAACTAGGTTTTTGCCCATAGCCAAGAAATAGGGTCGACCTTTTTCTTGGGTTAGGGTTAACTAGCTAAATGGAAGTAGCTTTTAAGAAATCAGGGGAGATTCCTTTCGCTTTTCTGTAAGATGTGACCTAAACCACCCCTTACGAGAAAAATAACGGGATTTTTTAAGGGTATACAAAGTCTCTAACAATGAAATTACTTTTACTTAGCATTATCTTCGCCTGTTTACATACTGCTCTTTTTTCTGCTCCAGTCTTAAAACTTTCTCAACAAACAAGCAATTCTCTCAAAGTGCAATCCGTAGACTACTACTCATCTCAAAGAAGAATACCTTTAGAAAGAGTAATAAAAATTTGGTATACTAAGAAATTTTCACAAAAGAAATTTAACTATTTCAACGCTGGAATTTCTTCTTCTTACCATTACCTACATTTTCGCTACGAAATCTTAGACAATTCGCATTGGGTTTTAGAACTGCCCTTCCCGGCTCTGGTAGAGTTAGAGATCTTACAAATTACAAAGTCGGGTAGTCGTAAAAGGCTTAGCACTGGTTTTGAGAAGATCAATTCAGAAAAACTTCTAACAGGCTTTTACCAATTTCCTCTACTTGCACAAGATAGAGAAGGCGATATATTCATACAATTGCGATGCTACGACCCTCTAACGACACCTATTCTACTTTGGAAACAAAAAGCAAAGCCACATTTTGATATGATTCGCAGTATTTTATTTGGAATTTTTTATGGCGTAATTGCATCGCTTTCTCTGTACAACTTCCTCTTATTTGTAACGATTAAAGATAGAGCTTACCTCTACTATGTAGGTTATACTTTGAGTTATGGTTTTTTCCTATTGTATATGTTTGGTCATGGCAATGTACTCCTAGAGAAACTGCAAATCTCCTATTCTAGAAAACTCATGCCTGTACTTGCCATTAGTACGTCTATCTTTGGACTCGCATTCGCGCGCAAGTTTCTCAATGTCTATGAGTTCCACTACAAATTGTGGAAGTTGTCCTTTCTCGTCATTGCAATTGCTATTGTATTTTTTATGGGCATTCCTTTCCTTCCTATGAAAATTATTGTTTTTTTTGGCAATATACATCCTTTGACTTCTACTGCTCTTATACTTTCTTTTACAATCATAGCAATACGAAAAAGGTACAAACCAGCTTATTATTTTTCTATCGCTTGGTATGGTTTATTGGTAAGTGCTCTCCTCTATATTCTCAGCAATCTTAACGTTCTAGAAGCTAATTTTTATACTCTATACTTACAATTTCCAGCAATGGCATTGGAAGCTATTCTTTTAAGTCTAGCTCTTGGCTACCGTATCAACACCTTACGCAGGAAAGAAGAACAGACTAAAAAAGATATGTTAGCAAAAGAAATCCTAGCAAGAAAAAAACAAGAAACTCTCTCGCAATCTTTTAAGAGGTTTGTTCCAGAA
>JBCCIA010000017.1:0-31443 GCA_039028475.1 Spirochaetota bacterium
GCACCGGTAGGTTGAATGGCGAAATCTAAATTTCAGTTATCAAGTTCACTGACGTTTCAAATAGGTATTATATATACTCTTTTGGCGGCGTTAAACATTATATTTTTCTCTGTCATGATCTTTGAAAACCAAGCTGAGTTGATCCAAGATAAATTCCTCTTAGAATCGAATATTCTCTCTACAAAGTTGGTAAATGAACTGCAAAGCGAAATCAAAGAAAAAAACTTTTCTGTAAGTCATGAAACAGTTGGTACCATTCTCCGGTCTAGCGGTGGAAATGTAAAATACCTATCGATTTTGGAAAAGGATAGCACGGATGACACAGAGACAAAAGACAAAGAGGTCAAAGAAATTGATAAAGACTTTCGCTACCGAGTCTTGCACACCTGGGACAAAACAGGTAAAAAGACCTCTCAGATCGACAAGGACTTTGTAAAAAAGGCTAAGAGCTTCCAAACCGATGAGATCAGTACCAAAACATATATCAAAGAAGTGGACACGGAAGATTTAAAGATCAAACTTTTGATTCCTATACAAAGGGAGGATGATTTTCGCTTAAAACTACTCATTTCCGTTCGAGACGGCGAAACCATCCAATCTTCCAGCAACTCGATTTTTATCTATACCTATATCGACCTGCAAACTATCGATGAATTGAAAGGCAAGTTATGGTTGCAGATTGTTACCGCTCTTGTCTGGGGTGTTGTTTTTCACTCCTTGTTTGCGATATATGTATACCGCATCATCTTCGTCCGTGTCGGAGATTTGAAAGACGCGAGTGACCGTATGGGAGGAGGCGACTTACAAAGTCGAGTGAATTGGAAGTTCCGCAGGAAAGATGAGTTGGACAATCTGGGGCTCTCTTTCAATGAAATGGCGCAAAAAATAGAAGAAAACATCCACGAAATCCAGGAAAAATCCAGAAAAATTGAAGAAGACACCAAAGAAATTGTTAGATTGAATGATGAGATAAACCAAGAGCTAGAGATTGGTAAAGAGGTTCAAGAACTATTTCTATCTCGTAAGGTTAAGTTTAAAAAATTCAAACTTGCCGTGTACTACCGACCTATGCGGGAAGTGAGTGGTGACATCTACCACTTCTACAAACTGCCAAAACACAAAAATAGCCCCCATTCCTATAACGCTTTTTTCTTTGCCGACGCTTCGGGACACGGTGTTTCCGCAGCCTTGGTTACCGTAGTGATGATCCTCAGCCTGGATCGTATCGTCGCGGAAGGCTTCCACCCTGGACGTGTGATCAGTACTCTCAGCCAGGTTATGGGGGACACTCTGCAAGCCAGCTTTTTTGCAACATCGGTATTCTTTCTCATCAATGAAAAGGGCTATGTATTTGTAAGCAACGCCGGTCACAACGCACCCATCGTCTATCGTCCTTCCACTGGTGAAATTCTACGCTTTATTGAAAGTTCAGGACCCCCACTAGGAATGAAGGATGGTCACATCTACAAAACAGAGTATTTCAAAGGAGAGCCAGGAGACAAAATTTTTATTTACTCTGATGGACTTACCGAATCTCCCAATGAAACGGAAGAACAATTTTCCGAAGAACGCGTTATCAATATCATCAAGGAAAATATTGATAAAGATAATAAGGAAGTCCTAAAAATAATGTCAGAAAGGTTGGAGGAGTTCAAAATCGAATATAGGGACGACGTTTCTATGATTCTATTGGAGATCCCCGACCTGTGAGACGGCTCTTACTTGCCATCCTATTCCTGATCTTTTTGTTTTCCGGTTTTGGCTTCATTTCCTGGTCCATCATCCGCATCAAACTGAAAGAGTTGAAATATTTTGTTGCCAAAGATCAACTTCTCAACCTAAAACTTTCCTCGGAAGTTCTACGTGATAAATTCAAACAACTCTTGCTATACAAAGAGGACTACAAAAAAGAACTCGAACTTTCCGTGAGAGATTCGAACATCATGAACTCGGAAAACCGTTTGGATATCACCCTAGACAGATGGGACTATTCCGGCCTAGCGATTGTCAATGGAGTGCGTCGTATTTCCTTCAAGCCCCCACTTACCTTTGACCAAGACAAAGAGTTACTCATCAAATTGCAATACGCATTTTATTTTGAAAGGGTACACAAATACCCCAAAGCTGCAAAGAAGTATGAAGATTTGGAACCGGTTTTCAAAGCTAGCAAAAGCGAAGAGCTAGGTTTTATCTTGCTGCACCAAGGTTTTTGCTTAGGTCTACTCGAAGAAACCGACAAAGCACTGAAAAAGCTCTACGAAACAGAAAAACGCTTTCCCGGTACCCACTATGCCACCAGTGCTCGTGTACTCATCGAATTGTTGTTGGAAGGTAGGAGAAAGAAACAAGAAATTGCTAAGAAGTCGTATTCTCCAGAGGAAAAGATCATCCAGTTGTACAGCAATGGATTCTACCGCGAGGCCTTGAAAGAAATTAAAAAACTAAAAGCAACCCGTGTTACACGTCCTCTGCGCTATATCCGTGGGCGAAGTTTGGAAGAGACTGGACAGATGCCTACCGCAATTAAAGAATACTTGGATCTAACAGTAGAGAACGATGTGGTGGCTCAAAAGGCGAATCGTCGCTTAGCCATGATCGGCAATATCTACCAAAAAAGTGAAAAGTTAGCGGATTATGCCAAAGACAAAGCGGTGGAACTCGGTGACGAAGAGATGGTGCAACAGGTGGAAAGCAAGGCTACACAGATCCAAGAAGCCAAGGTTTTACAAAAGATCAAAATATTGGCAAAAGAGAATCAAGACAAAGATCTGGCTGAGGAGTTGGTTGCAGAGGACATTGTCAATGATAAAGAAATTACAGCTATTATCACTAAAAATGTGACACAAGCCAAGCAAAGACAATATGTGATTGATTTACAATCTTACAAAATGAAGGTCGTCCTTGCAGATGATAGGAGTATCGAGGGCAAGACTATGAATTATGAAAACAGTACCGTTCTCGTCAAAGCGGGAGATTTTAGTATCAATGTGCAAGAGTATATGATTTCTGAAATATCAGTCTTCCGCGAAAAAAACAAGAAAGGCAAACGTAGTAAGCCCTTCATGACGGTCACCATGAAGGATGGAAGTAAGAAGAAGGCATTCAAGATTAAAGTTGTAGATGATTCCTTCACCATTATTGGTTCTAGGAACGAGACTCCCTACAAACCAAATCAAGTGAAGAGTATTATTGCAGGGCAGTAAATGCGTGTATCTATATCATGAAACGTCTACTCTTTGCCATTGTATTCCTACTTTTTTTGTTTTCCAGTTTCGGTTTTGTTTCCTGGTCGATCATTCGTATCAAGCTGAAAGAATTGAAGTATTTTGTCGCCAAAGACCAACTACTGAATCTAAAATTATCCTCCGAAGTTCTACGTGATAAGTTTAAACAACTTTTATTGTACAGGGAGGATTATAAAAAAGAGTTAGAACTCTCTGTGCAAGATTCTAATAGTATGAATTCCACAAGTTTCTTGGATATATCCTTAGACAGATGGGATTATTCTGGCTTAGCAATTGTCAATGGGGTACGTCGTACCTCTTGGAAACGGCCTCTTACCTTTTTGCAGGACAAAGAGCTATTGGCGAAGTTACAGTACGCCTTTTATTTGGAAAGGGTACATAGATACCCCAAAGCCGTCAAAGAATACCAAAAGTTAGAGCCAGCATTCCAGAAAAATCAAAACGAAGAATTTGGTTTTGTTTTATTGCACCAAGGCTTTTGTCTTGGTCTATTGGAACAGACGGAGGAAGCATTGGCAAAGCTTCATGAGGTGGAAGAGCGTTTTCCTGGAACTCATTATGCAACCAGCGCCCGCGTATTGATTGTATTGCTGCTAGAGGGCAAACGAAAAAAGCAAGACATTATGACCCAAGCATATACACAGACAGAGAAGATTGTGAAATTGTATAGCAATGGGTTTTACAAAGCAGCTTTGCAAGAATTGGAGAAGTTAGATGCTGCAGATCTGACTAGACCTCTGCAATACATCCGTGGAAGGAGTTTAGAGGAAACAGGACAAAGTCCCAAAGCCGATCTTGCCTATTTAGACCTAACAGTGGGAGAAGATGTGGTAGCTCAGCAAGCAAATCGTCGCTTAGCTTTTAGCAGCATTGTCTATAATAAGAATAAAGATCTGGAAGAGTACGTTAAGAGGAAAGCTCGTGAGTTAGGCGATACAGCTATGATCCAGCAAGTGGAGACTAAGGCCAAACAAATACAAAAAACAAAGGTTCTCGCAAATGCCGAAGAATATAAAAATCACGAGGAAAAAGAAATATTAAACAGTTTGCGAGAGAACCTGGAGAAAGTTAAACAGCAACAGTATGTGTTAGATCTACAATCTTACAAAATGAAGATTGTCCTGGCAGATAGGAGGAACATTGTAGGTAAAACTTTACAGTATGCAAACAATACAGTACGTATCCAAGCCAAAGAGCTATCCATTCATGTACAAGATTATATGATTTCTGAAATATCTGTATTTCGTGAAAACAACAAGAGGGGTAAGCGCAAGCAACCCTTTATGACAGTTACTATGAAGGATGGCACTAAGAAAAAGGCATTCAAGATTAGAGTGATAGGTGATTCATTTATTATTGCTACTAGCAAAGAGACTGCCTATAAGCCGAACCAAGTGAAGAGTATTGTTGCAGGGCAGTGATAGTTCCCTAATACGCATCGGAGCTACGTTTAGGGAACTTATTAGCGAAGGATCTTTTAAGAGATTTCGTCCTCGCTTTGGTAGATGGTGAAGAAATTGTCTAAGGAAGAAAGGCGTAGCACTGCCATAATATCATTGGTAACGTTGAGAAGTGCAAATGCTAGATCATCGCTTTTCATTCTCTTCTGTAGGTTGGCTAACATAGCAATACCGGAAGAGTCCATGTGCGATACTTGCCCCATATCCATGATCAAAGATTCAACTTCTTCATCATCAATGAGTTTATTGATTTCTTTTTTCATTTTCGACGCAGAGTAAATATCCAGGTTACCGGATAGCTTAATGATCTTATGATCACCTTTGTTGGATTGCTCAAAGTTCATAATACATTTCCTTTTAAAATTATTTGCATAGGGTATTATTCCAATGTTGCGAATGGAAGTTTGATGTAGAAAGTAGTATAGCTATTTTCGGATTCGTAAAAGATCCCATCGGTAGGAAGTTTGGCATTTTTGAGAAGAATGACGATCATACTCAATCCAAGACCGCCCCCCTCACGTGTTTGCACTTCATCGGACAAAATATCTGCTACTTGGGAAAATTTTAGACCTCTTTCTAACATGAAGTCAACATTTTTACGTTCTTGCTCTAACATTTCTCCATAGTTGCGCACAGAAATCAGTAGGTATTGAGGGTAGCAGAAGAAGGAAACCTCGGCGGTGTATTCCATTATTTCATTGGCAATGGAGAAGTCATCTGGAGTGAGTTCCTCAAAGGATTCGCGGAAGCGATCCAAGCCTTCGTCATGCTGCGTTACAATATCTAAACCTATCTTTTTGTAAAAAAGACGTTTGCGCGTAGCTTTGATCGCGTTTTGCACCAATTCTTTGAGAGCAGTCTGTAAAAGTGGGTATAAATGCGAAAGCTCTTTGTGGTTGAGCAATTGGCCAAGAACATAGTATATGTCGCCCAATTGGTCAAAAGAAAACCGTTTTAGGACTATTTTGACCGGCTCCCCTTTATTGAAAGCATCAATATAGTCGTTTGGCTCAACAATTATTTTAACTTGCATAGGTTATAAGACCAGACATATTATGATACACAGATTTTAGAGTATAAGTAAACTATTTTTTACTTTTTTATCAATTTTTTGCTAAAAATAGAAGTGACGATTTACTACTTATATGAGTGCTCTTTTGTTTAGAGTTTGAATTCAGTCGTTGTAAACTAACATCACTTTTTTGGTTGCCACTAATGCTTTCTGAAAGTCATCTCGATCCAGAGTCAACTCTTTGTCATAAAAGCCTTTCAAGGTAACAAAGTTATCCGCAATCTCTGAACCTATAGTTTTCTTTGCTAAGTCATATAACTTTTCAAATTGGTTGTGAAAGCCTTTCCCCTCAATAGAAAGTCTGGCTTGGATGGCATGTTTGGCGGCGACGTATAGCGAGTCGATGGCAAGGCACCTGGGGTTTCTCTCATACATCGCTTCTGCATTTTGCAACTTACGCGTCTCCCATTCCTTCGAACGTTGGAAGTAACGCTTGTATTTCACTTCCTCACTCTCGCGACGTGGTGACATATCTGGTTTGCCGTAGAGAACAATCCCTGTTTTTTTGATGGTTGTATAGACAGGGTGGGTTTCTAAAAGGAAGTCTTGGTACTTACAATAGAGCTTATCAATGACAAAGTCGGTGCTTTGGTTGAGCAATAGATCGTTGGTTTCTTTGATAAGGGATAGGTTGACCTTATTGAAGATGAGCAAAATGTCTATATCGGCATTCTCCTTCGCCTCTCCCCTTGCATAAGAGCCGTATAAAATGAACGCCAAAAAATTGTCTTGGAAGTGGTTCTTGACTTTGGATTGGATTTGGTTTAAGAGATCGTTTTTAATATTTTCCATGTTTTGCTCGTTTCTACGTGAGAGAATAGTGGGGATAAAGGTCGCAGCTCATAGGACAATTGCCGAGATTCACTCGCTTTCTCTTGAAAACGATGCGAAACCTCTTGTTCAATCACCCTTCGCTCTCCTTCTACATAATGCGTTTCTAGAACAGTGCCGTTGTGGTAAATAATGATTTCAAATTTCTTCATATGTCATGAAAGTAGAAAATAATTTATTTCTAAGAAAAATCAAGAAGTTTTTAAATTTTTAATCAGGAATTTTTGCGAATCTGTCGAGAACGCAGCGAACTAGTACAAAGCCTGCGATAGTTTGCGTCTGTATTGGTTTACTAAGGGGTGTGCGTTGCCCAAAACAAAAAAACAGGCTAAGAGTTGGTTTTTGACCTGCATTTTCTCATTGCTACCGGCGTTTTGCACTTTTGTTAGAAAATACTGCAAGGCTTCCTCTTCTTTACCGTCCTCAAAGAGTAAGAGAAACGAAGTGATATCCTCAGGAGCACTGCTATTTTGCAGAAATTCAAATAGGGTATTGCGTGAGTCAGAAAATTTGCTGCCAGCCTCTGGGATGTGAGCCAGGTACTGTAGAGTCTGTTCTTTGCTTTGCGACTGAGCTAAAGCAGTGAGGCTTGCTGACCAGACAATGTCTTCCATAGCATCGGAATGCAAGTTTTTCGCCAAAACCTCATTCGCAGCTGCCAACAGGTCGGATTCTTTGAGAGCGAGGATCGCTTTTTCTTCTGGATCGAGGATATGCTTGGCTAAGAATTGTTTGATCTGCCTTTCTGGTAAGGCACCCGTAAATTCGTCTTTCACCTCGCCATCGATAAACAACTTCACCGCAGGAATTCCAGATATTTTGTATTGTAGCGATATATTTTGGTTTTCATCTGTATTGACCTTCGCTACTTGGAAACTACCATTTGCTTCTACTTCTAATTTTTCTAAGACGGGAGTCAGCATACGGCAAGGGCCACACCATTCTGCCCAAAAGTCTACCAGGATAGGAGTCTCATGGGAGCGTTGTATTACATCTTGGGAAAAGTTCGCTTCTTCTACATCAAAAGGCATGATTCATAATCCTCAGATAATGGTATCTATGGCAAAGCCATAATACGCAAGCTAATTTTTAGGTGGCTCTGCCAGTGGGTCAAAGCTAAAAATCGCTTGCAATTCGTATTCTGACAACTTATACACGGTATTCCCACCTTTCTTCTGCACAAAATACGATTTACTCTCCTTGTCTTGCCCTAAAATGACAAGCTCTGTCGGAATGGTTCCATTCTTAAACTTCGTGCTGAACTTGAGTTCGCTAGGCTGGGAACCACCGATGAGCTTCTTGTATTCGTCCCCCAAAATCACTTCACTGGCTCGGATAGAGAGCAACTTAGAAAGTAAGGACTGGAGCAGCGAAGCGGGAACTTCTTTTTCCACAGGTGATTTGAGCTGCCATTTCTTATTTTCTAAAACGAGATTGTACGATGTTTTGCTATCGCCTGTGTTGAGAGAGATAGCTACTATATCTTCCGCCTTGCTTTCTTTCGGTGAGAGGCTTTTTTCGATAAAGTCATCAAATTTTCCGCGTCCTGCACTCGATTTCAAATTGTCTTCTACAAGGTAAATATCGTTCTCGTCTTTCCATCTCACATGGGTATAACTCCCTCGTCCTGCAAGGGAGCCAAGAAGCATGTAGCCTTGCGATTTATCTGCGGCAAATGCTTCTATACGTAACTCATCTGTTTTGCCAAAACCAAAGTCCTTTGCTTTGTCTTTAGATGAGGTAACTATAGTGAACCTCTTGGCGTTTTGTACAGAAGCCAATAAAGTTTTGATTTTCTCTGGGTCTGCTACATGCTTTCCTTGCTTGTGGACAAACCACAGTTCACCTTCTTTTTCTAAGGTGAAGGATGCTTCTGGAGCAGAAGTTTTTTGGATACTCAACTTAGAAATTGCTTCTGGAGGACTGGCAAAAAAGGCTGGTGCTGTCTGGTAGGATTTGGCAAACCAGGCAAAGGGGTCGTTGGCTAGTATCGCCAAGAGATAGATTGCCACATTGGCTAGAGTTAAAGAAAGGGCACGATTGTTTTTTAGGGTAGTAAGGGCTTGATTCATAGTTAAACCGCCTTATTTCTCTTTTTTAGTCTTCGAAAGGCAAATGCCGCTAAAAGTAGGGGAAATAAACCTACATTCATAAAGCTTGCGATACTCTCAACACTTTTCTCTACTGGTTTCAGATTCATGATAGCTGACCGTTTACTTCTTGCCGCCAATAGATCGGTATCACCAGAGATAGTATCCAATAAGTTTAAGAAAAAGGGTATGTTCGAAGATTGAAATACCTCTGTAGCATCGCGGTTCATAGCTAAGATGTCTGCAATTAGGTAGGGCGTTCCAGATACTACAATTTTCCCTGACTTTTTTTCTGGCGTCTTTTCTACAAAAGAAGATTCCAAAGAAGGGTCAGGTAGGGTCTGTTTGCTAAAGGTAGAGGTAAAGCTACCCTCTAGTAAAACTAAAAGTGGCAGACGCTTGCCATTTGCTTTGATTTCCTGTTTGAGCAGTTGGTTTTCAGATAGTATGACAAAGTCCTTACGTATGTCTGCTTTCTCGGTACTTTGCACCAACACAGTGCTTTTTACGCCTTTCTGCTTATCGGAGAAAAGTTCTATTTCAGAGGCCCAAGGCAAAAGTAAGCCTTCCGTGTTTTTGGTATAGATGCTGTCTTTGTTGATTCCATCGTCCTCTTGGTAGGCGATAAGCCAAACCGGATAGTGGTAACGCCCAATCACACCTGGTTCTATTTGCACGAGGGGGCCAATAGGCATCGCATGGTCTTTCTCTAATATCATATTTGTTTTGACAGAGAAGCCAAAGCCTTTGAAGAAATTATTCAGTTCATTGGCATTTGGCGTTGGTCTAGCCAAACCACTCTGTTGCCCCCGCCCCATCATGGCATACTGCTGTTGTTGCTGGTTTTGCAAGGTAAAATCCATTGTCTTGCTGAGCACAACGAGACTACCACCTTTGGTAATGAATTGATCCAAGTAAAACTTTCCCTTAGGGCTTAGCCTTGGGCTTCCTGCAAGAATGAGGGTAGTGATTTCTTCAGGGACATCCTCTTCGTTGATGTTGACTTCGGTGATAGAACCATACTCTGGTTCAAATGCTTGCCTGACAAACAAACCGATGGTATCCTTACCCGTCTCTGGGCCAGGACGTATTGGAGCAGTCATACCCCCTGTCGCTTTGATAAGTCCAATGCCGG
This sequence comes from Spirochaetota bacterium, assembly GCA_039028475.1. Lineage (GTDB taxonomy): Bacteria > Spirochaetota > Leptospiria > Leptospirales > Leptospiraceae > JBCCIA01. Next base: position 9,834 of record JBCCIA010000017.1, read on the forward strand.
AGCTGGAGGATTTGCGTAACATCTTACGCAGGGTAGACAGGAGTTGGTATTCTACCTTTTCTGCTTCTACCACTACAGGAATTGTTTCTGACTTTGCTCCTATTGTTAGGTGCAATCCAAAATAGGCCGCACTTTTTACTTGGGCGGAACCTCGTTCTACTTTCTGGATCGTCAAGGGACGGATGCCGAATTGATCTGCCTTCTTTTTTTGCTCTTCGTCGGTGTCTGGATCATGGAAGCGTAGACTGACTTTTTTTGTATTGGTAGAAGCGATTTCTTTTAACAATTCTTTGAGAAGGTTGATTCTCGCCTTGTACTCACTAGGGATAGACGTAGAGTAAAAAGCATCAATGAATAGAGTTTCTGGTAGTGTTTTGAGTATTTTTTCTGTGCTCTCGGTCAATTCAAAGCGGTTGGATTTGGACATATCCTGGCGGCAGTTCCAGCCAGAGAGGAAGTAATTGAATACCAAGAATAGCAAGACATACTGTGTGATCATGTAGGTCTTGTTGTTGTTTAAGGAGTGGAAAAAACGAATCATCTTTTACCTCTTAGGACAAATACATTCAATTGTAGCATGAGCGCGATAAAGGTGAGAAAGAAGAGAAAATGCCTGGGGTCAAAAATACCCATACGGAAAGATTCAAAATGCTGCGAGAGAGCTACCGATGCGATTCTGTCGCCAATTGCATTGCCAAAGAATTGCAGAATGGGTTGGTAACCCATCAAAAACATAAGTAGACAAGCCAAAAGCGTGAGAATAAATGCTGTGATCTGATCCCTGGTAGTAGAGGAGATGAATTGTCCCAAACTAATATAAGCACCTCCTAACAGAAGGGTACCAAAGTAACCCGAAAAAACTAAGCCAAAGTCTATGTCTCCCAAAAAGTAAACTGTTAGCGGAACTGTAACCGTTCCCAATATCGTAAAACCTAAAAAACACCAGGCAGAAAAAAACTTGGCGATTACGATTTCATAATCCTTGATGGGCAAAGTCATCAAAGTTTCTAACGTTCCTGATTTAAACTCCTCTGACCAAAGTCGCATGGTAATGGCTGGGATAAAGATAATAAACATGATAGGAATCCAGAGGAAGTACTGTTCCATACTGGCAATTTTAAGGTCCCAGAAGGAGTTTCCACCTAGGCCAAAGAAGAATAAAAACCCCATCAAGAGGAAGAAAAAGGCACTAAAAATATAACCTATGGGAGTATTGAAATAGGTCGCGAGTTCTTTCTGAAAGATCGTTTTGATATTTTGCATAGTTGTCCTTTTACAAAAATAGAAGTTTATTTGGTTAATTCGGAAAAGATCGTTTCCAAGGATTTTTTATGAACTTTGATTTCTCGCACTTTGAAGCTGGAATTGCGCATACTTTCGAAGACAGCTTCGGGCTTGTACTCTGACATATTTACTAGGTAAGAATAGAAACCTTCGCCCAATGTATCGTGCGTCTCCACACCTTGGAAAATTCCCTGCGAAAAGATGCTTTCCATAGCTTTTGTCTCTGCATTGGTAGACACCAACATCTTGTAGCCACTGTGTAGGCCTTTTACAGAGGAGTTTGCAACGATTTGCCCATTGTGAATGATAATAACTTCGTCACAGATGTCTTCCACTTCTTGTAATATGTGGGTAGAGAGAATCAAAATCTTTTCTTTGCCCAACTTTTTGATTAGCCCGCGGATATGCGAGATTTGGTTGGGGTCTAGGCCAGAAGTAGGTTCGTCGAGAATGATCAGCTCTGGGTCATGGATTAGAGTGCCTGCAAGAGCAACCCTTTGCTTATAGCCTTTGGATAAGTGGCCGATCAAACTTTGCATCTTGGCTTCTAATTCACATAGCTGCACCATTTCATCGATTCTCGCCTTTTGCTCGCCTGTAGCAATTCCGCGAATACTTGCCATATATTGCAGGTATTCGTCAATTTTCATTTCAGGATACAAAGGAGCCGATTCTGGCAGGTAACCAAGTTTTTTCTTGAGTTCTATATTCTCTTCTAAGGTCGACTTGCCATTGTAGATGACATCACCAGAACTGGCCTGCAAGAAACCTGTAATGAGCCGCATGGTTGTCGTTTTCCCCGCACCGTTCGGGCCTAGTAGTCCAGTAACAACCCCTGGTTTTACTTGGAAGGAAATATTATTAACTGCTATTTTATCATCAAATTTTCTAGTAAGGTTTTTGACTTCTAACATAGTGAAAATGCCTACTCTCGACCATATCAGGAAAAGAAAGCTCTGTGTCGACTATTAATTTTTAGACTTACTATTTTAAGGACGGTTAAATTCTTTTTGGTTCCAGGTAAGAGAGTTGTCTTTGGGTTTGTTCTTATAATCTACTTCATACAATTTTGTACCAGCCAGATAGGTCGACCAAGCCTTTTGTCGAATTCCTTTCTTATAGACTCCCTTGTGCACCAGCATTACAATGGGGCTATTCGGATGCAGGCGCTCAAACCTAGTTTCTAACCATACCCCTACTTTTTTGCCCTTCTCATAGCGACCTCTGGCCTTCAAAATACCATCAGGAAAGTAATACTCCCATTTACCATGCGGCTTGCCGTTTTGGAAGTTTCCCTTTGCCGTTGCAACACCATTGCGGTAGTAGCTTTGCACACTGCCGCTTTTTTGTTTGCGCAGAGAGGCTAAGGCTTGTAGCTCGAAATCACTCTGCTTTTGCTTGCTTTCTAAGTATTTCCGTAGTGTAATTCCGTGGTAGATTCTTGCTTTAGCTTTTTTCTTCCGTGAGAGCATTTCCTTGGTTTTATTGCAGTAGGGAGCAACAATGCCCTTACTATTGCGTTTGGCATAGATAAGGTAGGTTTTACCAGGTAAAAAAGAATTATAAGAATTGTAGCGACAGCCTTTTAGACTGATTTCTTTTTTACTGGCTCCCTTATAGTCTTGCAATACACGAAATTTTGTCAAACAACTCTTTTTTTGTTTGCTGATATTGGTAGCCTTTGCTAAAATAATCACATCGTGTTCATTAAAGTCTTCTGCATTGGCTTGTTGTAAGTAGTACATTTTATTTTCACTACACCCTATGAGTGGAGGGTGTTCTTTTGCTTGCAAATCAGACAAACAAAAGAGTAGTACTGTAAAAATAGCAACAACTACTTTCATACTGGTTAGACTTTGGGGACTTATAAAAGTTTACGATAAGTGACGTTTTGTCCCGATTTATTTAAAAAATTCCGAAATAGCTCCGCCACTCTCTACTTATGTCTCTTTTCTCCCCGTTTGGTTCACTTCTAATCACCAGAACTGGCATTTTCTCGTAGAAATAATTCCTTTATAGTTTGAATTTCAAAATAGAGAATTACTATGTTTGAAAATGAATAATTTTTTCAATCTGGGTAAATAATGGAAAATAAAATGTTAAATTTGAGAAAAAAATGTCATAAAATGAAAAAAAATCAGAGTCTTATGTGTTGTATACTATAAGGTAAGATTATTAGATCATTTCTAATAAATTGGAGTAGGTAATTTAAGGAGTAGGTACCATGTTACAAAAAATACTACGGTGGATCTATATATTGATCCTTTCTTTTTCTTTTCAGTTCTGTCTGGGTAGTCCTAAGCCAGACTTTGAGTTCAAAACAATACTACCATTCTTCCAAGAAGACCCGGAAGAAGTTGTGGCAGAGATCAGCCTGAAGCAGAGTTCCACGCAAATTGCCAGTGGCGGCAGCTATAATTTTGGTAGCGTCAGAACAGGGAATTCCTCCACAAAAATAACATTTACTATAGCAAATACTGGAACGGCTGACCTGAGTTTAGGGGCAATGCCAAGCCTATCTGGGACAAACTCTTCTGAATATACGCTGGATACTTCGGAAACTACTACAAAAGTCGCTCCAGGAGCCAGCACAGACTTTAGCTTGGTCTTTACACCCACAGCGACAGGAGTCAGAAATGCTGCTATCATTATCAATAGCAATGATACGGACGAAGAAACCTATACGCTGTATCTGACAGGCACTGGCACTACAACGGACATTCCAGAAATCAATATCACAGACGGTTCTACTTCGATTGCCAATGGTGGCAATTACGATTTTGGCAGTGTGGTGCAAGGACGCTCTTCAGCAACTACCACTTTCACCATAGAAAACAAGGGAACAGCCACTCTAAATTTGAGTTCTGTGCCAATTCTTTCGGGAGCAAATTCTTCTGAATTTACCATTGATACCTCGTCGTTGGCTACTGCGATCGCTTCCGCTAACTCCACAACATATACTGTTATCTTTCACCCAACTTCGAGTGGTACGAAAGCAGCGGTGGTCACTATACCAAGCAATGATTCCGACGAGAGTTCTTATGTGATAAATCTCACTGGAACGGGGGCTGCGAGACCAGAACCAGAAATCAATGTGAAGCAGAATACTGCTGATATCGTGAGAGGTGGCAGCTATGATTTTGGCAGCATTACACAATCTACTTCTTCCGCAGCAATAACTTTCACCATTGAAAATAGCGGAACTGCGGATCTAAACCTAACGGGAACTCCGAAGGTAAGGATTCGTGGTGCCAATCCGAATGATTTTGCAATTGATGAAACGGCAACAGCATTTTCTATTTCTGCATCTGGGGAAACTACCTTTACAGTCACATTTACTCCGATTACAACAGGTGCACGTTCGGCTACAATAGCCATCTTCAATGATGATACAGATGAAGGTATATATGCAATTGACCTGATTGGAACCGGAACCGCTGCTGGTGATACTACACAACCAACGGTTGGAGGAGGGGCTGCACTTGTTACTTCTTCTGTTAGACCAGTGTCTTTAGTTTTAAGTTGGACAGGGGCAACTGATGATGTATCTAAACAAGATAACTTGGCCTATCAGGTTTACTATTCTACTTTGAGTAATATTGCAACTGTTGCCGATGCAGAAGCTAATGGAACAATTGCACAAGCCTATACTACCAATATCCAGACTAGCACAATTGCTGGATTAAGTCCAGGAACGCAATATTTCTTAAATGTTGTGGTTCGCGATGAAGCGGGCAATAAATCAGTTTATACTACTGTGAGCGTGACAACTGCTATCCGCTACCTTAGTAGCGGGACTCCCTGGGGAGCAAATAATGGTGATGGTTCTAGCGACAATGGCAACCGTGAGTTTAGCAAAGCTTTTGGCATAGCGATTGGTGCAAGTAGCAATGTCTATGTGGTAGACAAAGACAACCACCGCATCCAAAAATTTGACAGTACTGGCAATTATTTAAGCCAATGGGGGAGCAACGGAACGGGCAATGGCCAATTTTCACAACCTACCGGAATTGCTATAGATGGGAATGGTGATATTTTAGTAGCTGATTCGGACAACCATAGAATCCAGAAGTTTACCAGTGCAGGCGTATACATCAGCCAATGGGGGAGCGACGGAACGGGCAACGGCCAATTTAGCAAACCAAATTCAATCGCGATAGACAGAAATGGCAATATCTATGTCACAGACACAGACAACCACAGAATCCAAAAGTTTGCTAGTTCTGGCACTTACCTAACGAAATGGGGAAGCAATGGCAACGGCAATGGCCAGTTTGATGGCCCGAAAGGAATTGCAATCGATGCCTCAGGGACCATCTATGTTGCAGATGAGAACAACCACCGCATCCAGAAGTTTGACAGTGCCGGCAACTACTTGAGCCAATGGGGTTCCAATGGAACCAATAATGGTCGCTTTGACAAACCCTATGGTTTGGTATACTACCACGGCAGTGTCTATGTATGTGATTCCAACAACCATAGAATGCAAATCTTCAATGATGCAGGAACTCACCTCTATACATTGGGAGGAACATCTGGAACTGCCACCGGAGAGTTTGACAAACCAATGGGGATTGCCGTTAGCGCTACAGGTAAACTTTATATTACCGAAGAGAGCAACAATAGGGTTCAGGTATTTGAGTAGAACCCTTTGTAAGAGCCTGTCTGAAAACACTACTACAGGCTCTTATCTTTTGGGAATATAATGTACATTTGCTTTTGCTGGCTGGACTCCGGCAAAAAAGATTTTCTGCAAGAAGAAACGGCTCGTAGTTGTTCTGGAAAAAGTTACAATTAGCGAGTCACCTTGTTTCAGAACACTGCCAATTTTTTTATAGGGAAAGGGGTTTTTGTTGGTATAGATAAGCCAAGTGCCTTTACGGTTTTTTGTACGCATACGTAGAACCTTAGCCAAATCTTTTCCAAAAGCTAAGATACGTGCGTTGCCAGAAAAGTTGTGCAAGCGAGTCAACCGTCTGGCGGAAGACTGTTTGTTTGCAAACGTAGGCATTTTTTGGATTTCCTGCTCCGAAAAACGTTTGCCTAAAATAATAGATTTGATCGCACGTTTACTGAGTTTGCGGTTTAGTAGGTAAGCAGAAGGGGCATTGTGTAGAGTTTTTTGCAAAAGTTGGTATTTCCGTTTACTAACTTGTAACGAACGCAGGTAGAGTTTACGAAGAGCTGGATCTCTTTCTGACTGTAAGGCTTTTCGTATCCAAGGATCGGCTAGACCCAAGCGAAGCTTTTCTGAAAGAAAACGTTTTGCACTTTTCGCGATTCGCTCTTTACGCAATGTTCCCTTTTGTACCGCTTTCTGGATAGCAGCAAACATAACTCCCGTAAATTTAGCAACATTGCCCGTGAGTAATAAAATATCGGCACCAGCTTGCAAGCTCTCGACAGCAATAGCTCCATAGTCATTTGACTTTTTAAATTTAGGAATCGCTTTCATAGCCAAGTTGTCGGTAATTATAATTCCTCTATAACCCCATTTTCTCCGCAAGACAGTATCCAACCAATATTTAGAGAGAGTCGCTGGTTTGTTGTCTAATTTTGGGTAGATGATATGTGCTGTCATGACCGCGGCCGAAGGTGAGTTGCTGATCAAGTTGCGAAAGGGGGAAAGTTCTAACTTTTGCAAATCAGCTAAGCTTTTGCGTACGACGGGTAGAGCAATGTGCGAATCCTTACCTGTATCTCCATGCCCAGGAAAGTGTTTGATACTATCTAAACAACCAGCGACTCGCATACCGCGCAGGTAACGAGTTGCAAGTTGGATCACAGTTTGTGGATTGGAAGAGAAGGAACGTAGACGAATGACGGGGTTGTCAGGGTTACTCTGCACATCGACGACCGGTGAAAGGTTCCATTGGATGCCCGCTGCTTTTAGATCCTTACAAGTGTGTAAACCTAAGTAAAACGCATCTAGTTTATTTGGAGTATTACTCAAAGACTCTGCGACTGCCATGAAACTAGGAAAACGTGTCGCTTTGCCTAAAAGTTTATGGTAGCCACCTTCTTGATCGATCGAGTAAAACGGTGGAACTAAGCCCTTCTTTTCGTAGAGTTTGTTGATAGCTGTTAGCCTGCGTTTTAGTTCTGGGATGTTTTGTTTGCGTCTATTTTTACCAAGAGAAGGAATGTTGCGATAGTCTAAAAAGATAGAACCTGGTTTGTATTTGCGAATGACAGAGTTGTTGGTTTGCAAAGGAACATGTAGAGAAAATAGTTGTCCAATCATTTCCTCTAAAGACATTTTGCCAATGATTTCTCTAACAATTCTCTCTTCTTCGGAAGCACTTAAGGTTTTTTGGGCGTACAAAGACTGCTGTATGGGTAGGAGAAGTAGGATGGATGCGATGAAAATCTTGTATATATATTGTACAATACTGTTGCTCATAAAGAATCCTTTATATTTTTGAGAAGATTGTTCCCTGAGCGGAGTCGAAGGGAATCATGAAAATAGACCGTGTTCATATAAGAGCCTGTCTGAAAACACTACTACAGACTCTTGCAGCTTACCTTATGTGTAAGAATACACTTATTTTATGATACGCTGTAATTGTCTTGACGCTAGATTCATCCAAGAATATTTTCTGACTATGATTGCACAAATAGGATTTTTGGCTATTATTATTTGGGGGCTTAGATTTTCTTCATGTTACTAACCATTCGCAGTGAGCACAATCCAGCCACCGATTTAGGCTTTCTTTTACATAAACATCCAGATAAATTGCAATCTACCAAACTATCGGTTGGGCAGGCACATATTTTTTATCCAGAGGCAACTCCTGCAAGAACTACAGTTGCTTTATTATTAGATATAGACCCAATAGCTTTGGTACGTGGAGCTAAGCATTCCTCCACAAAAGATTTTTCCTTATTTCCGTATGTCAATGACAGACCCTATGTAGCGTCTTCGTTTATGAGTGTAGCAATTGCCAAGGCATTTTCTTCCGCATTGAACGGCAAATGTCCACAGAAACCAGATTTGGTAGATACACCTATGCCCCTGTCTGTGAAACTATCCGTGTTACCCGCTGCTAAAGGTGGTGAAACCTTGATCCGTAAACTCTTTGAACCACTTGGATATCAGGTGACGTTGCAGCGTCATATATTGGATGAACAATTTCCAAAATGGGGTGAGAGTAAATATTTTACTATACAGCTAAGTAATGTTCTCAAGGTCAAAGAATTACTAACACATTTGTACGTGCTCATTCCCGTTTTGGATAATGACAAACATTATTTTATCAGTGAGTCAGAAATAGACAAACTGCTCAGTAAGGGCAAAGGTTGGTTAGAACACCATCCTGAAAAAGAACAGATCAGTAACAGGTATTTGGCAAATATCAAATCACTCGCACAACAAGCCATGCAGCGTTTGCAAATTGGCGAAGAGCCTAACGACAAAGATGAGATAGTAATAAATCCAGAAGCACGGCAAAGAAAGTTAACTTTGCAGCAACAAAGACTCAGTTCTGTGTTAGCAGAACTTAAGCAATCACAAGCAAAGACCGTTCTAGATCTAGGCTGTGGTGATGGCAAGCTACTAAAAATGCTCATGCAGACCAAGCAGTTCGTACGTATTGCGGGAATGGATGTTAGCTACCAAGAGTTGTTACGCACCAAAGAACGTTTGTATTGGGAGGAGCTAGCCGGCAAGCAAAAGGATAGATTGAGTCTATTCCAAGGGTCTTTGACTTATAAGGATACACGTTTGCAAGGATTTGACGCCGCAGCGGTTGTAGAAGTGATCGAGCATATGGAAGGGGAGCGTTTGCCAGCATTTGCCAAGGCACTATTTGGTTTTGCCAGACCCAAAACTGTTATTCTCACAACTCCTAATGTAGAATACAATTCCTTATACGAGAATTTGGTGACAGGCAATATGCGCCACAACGATCACCGTTTTGAGTGGACAAGGCAGCAATTCCAAGATTGGGCCAAGCAAATTGCACAAACTTATGGTTACCGAGTCGAATTCAAAACCATAGGTGATGTAGACCCGAGTTTAGGTTCTCCTTCGCAAATGGGGGTGTTTACCTATGGAAATTAAAGTTCCTGAATTATCTCTTGTTCTCTTGGTAGGTGTGTCTGGTTCTGGAAAAAGTAGTTTTGCCAAACGTTTTTTTGCCAAACACGAAATAGTTTCCTCTGACGAATGCCGTGGAATTGTTTCCAATGATGAAAATAGTTTAGCAGCCACATCAGATGCATTTGAATTGTTACATTACATTATTCGCAAACGTCTCAAGAATGGTTTACTGACAGTTGTTGATGCTACCAATGTTCGTCCAGAGGATCGTAAAAGTCTTGTGAATCTTGCCCGTGAGTTCCATACTTTACCCGCTGCAATTATCTTGGACATGCCTCGGCAAACCTGTGAAGAGAGAAATGAAAAACGCTCTGATCGCAACTTCGGCAAGCACGTAATTCGCAAGCAAGAACAGGTATTAAAACGTTCCTTAAAAGGATTGAAACGGGAAGGATTCCGTCATATCTATACTTTACGTTCTCCAGAAGAGGTAGAATCCGTAACGGGGATCGCACGAGAAAAGTTATACAACGATAAGAAACATATAACAGGGCCTTTTGATATCATTGGCGATATCCACGGTTGTTACGACGAGCTATGTGAGCTATTGCAAAAGTTGGGCTATCAAATCCAAAAGGTGGCAGACAATGGGAAAAACTACACCTTACACGTCAGCCATCCAGAAAATAGACAAGTCATCTTCCTCGGAGATTTGGTAGATCGTGGGCCAAATTCTCCTGCTGTATTAAAACTTGTCATGAGTATGGTACGTAGTGAAACAGCTTGGTGCGTCCCTGGAAATCATGATTTGAAATTACATAAGAAATTGACTGGTAAAAAGGTAACGATAAAGCATGGTCTTGCAGAAACATTGGAACAGTTGCAAGGAGAAAGTGATACATTTCTTACCGAAGTCAGAGAGTTCCTCTATAGTTTGATCAGCCATTATATATTTGATGATGGCAAATTAGTAGTATCCCACGCAGGTTTGCGGGAAGAAATGCAGGGAAGAGGTTCTGGTGCAGTACGTGCCTTTTGTCTCTACGGAGAAACGACAGGAGAAATAGATGAATTCGGCCTGCCTGTCAGATACAACTGGGCTGCTGAATATCGCGGAAAAGCAAAGGTTGTCTATGGGCATACACCGGTTCCCGAAGCGGAGTGGTTGAACAAAACTATTGATATAGATACCGGTTGCGTCTTTGGTGGTAAGCTAACTGCTTTGCGTTATCCAGAGGAAGAGTTGGTTGCCGTTGTAGCGAAGAAAGTTTATTGTGAACCTGTTCGTCCTATAGAAGAAAGCAATCCTACGGAACGCACACACCAGCAGCAAGAAGATGATATGCTGGCAATAGAAGATGTACTAGGAAAACGTATTATCCAAACCAGGTTGCGCAACAATATCACCATTCGCGAAGAAAACTCAATTGCTGCCTTAGAGGTTATGAGCCGCTTTGCCATTGATCCAAAATGGTTGCTCTACCTACCTCCTACCATGTCTCCCAGTGAAACCAGCGATTTGGAAGGCTATCTTGAACACCCAGAAGATGCGATTCGCTACTACCAAAAGAAAGGTATATCGCAGTTGGTTTGCGAAGAAAAGCATATGGGTTCGCGTGTGGTTATGGTTCTTTGTCGTGATGCTAGTGTTGCACAAAAGCGTTTTGGAGTTCAGGGAAAGAAACAGGGAGTATGTTATACACGTACTGGCAGGAAGTTCTTTCGCGATTCCCAGGTGGAAGCAGAATTTCTCCAGCGAGTATCGCAAGCCTTAGAGAACTGTGGATTTTGGGAAAAATACCAAACAAATTGGCTCTGTTTAGATGCAGAATTACTACCTTGGTCGGTTAAGGCTCAGGCTCTTTTACAAGAACAATACGCGGCTGTGGGAGCTGCTGCAGAGAATTCCATACAGGCAAGTATAACCGAGTTGCAACAAGCAACGGATAGAGGGATTGTAGATACCGAGGAATTGTTACAAACCTTTACAAATAAAAAAGATGTGGTTACTAAGTATATCGATGCCTATAGAAAATACTGTTGGGAAGTTGAGAGCATAGAGGATTACAAACTAGCGCCCTTTCATATTTTGGCAACAGAAGGTAAGGTGCATGTAGATAAAAACCACCAGTGGCATATGGAAGCTATCCGAGAAATTTGTCTAGTAGATGAAAAGATATTTCGCATAACTCCCTACCAAATCATTGATACTCAAAATGAGACAAGTGTCCAAGCAGCTATTGATTGGTGGTTGGAGTTGACTTCTAGAGGTGGCGAAGGAATGGTAGTCAAACCATATGACTTTATCAGCTATGGCAAGGGTGGTTTATTACAACCAGCAGTAAAATGCCGCGGCAAAGAGTATTTGCGTATCATTTATGGTGCCGAATATGATTTAACAGATAATTTGGAGAGATTACGACAAAGGGGTTTGTCTCGCAAGCGTTCTTTAGCACTACAAGAGTTCGCTTTAGGAGTAGAAGGTTTAGAGCGCTTCGTTCGCAAAGAGCCATTACGACGAGTGCACGAAAGTGTGTTTGCAGTGTTAGCTCTCGAAAGTCAAGAAGTAGACCCTCGTTTGTAAGATTAGTAAGGTTACTCCAAAATTACTGCTAGATCGTTCCCCGAGCGGAGCCGAGGGGAATTAGAACAGAGAAAAGTCTTTGAGAACTTGCATACAGCTTTCTGGCAATTGATTCTCTTTGTTGTTCTCTAATAAATCCTCATAAGTATCGATGTCATTTTTACTTACTAGTTGTTGTACGGGAATACCTTGTTTTTGAAACTTCGCTAATGTATCAGGAAAAACTTGTGGAGTACTCCATTCTATACCTTGGAATATTTCTGCAAAATAGCTAGTTTTCTGAAAGCCTATAAGGTAGTACCCTCCATCGGTGGAAGGTCCAACGATCGCTTGCTCTTTTTCCAGTAGCTTGAGAAAGGATGTTAACTCCTGTGCTTTTAGAATTGTATCACTTCCCACAATCAGTACGGAATCACAACTATCTTCGAAACAATTGCGAAAGGCCTGGTGCATCTTTTCCCCTAAATTGCCCTCTACCTGTGAATGGTAGGTATTATTTGGACCCAACCAGTTCCTTACATTGGCTTCTTGTTCTGGAGGAGAAAAGTATACATAGATATTTGCAGATAAACCATGCAGTTCATGGAGTAGGTATTCCACCATAGAACGGTAAAAAGCGAGGGTGAAATCTGCCTTTTTTATAAGACTAGTAGGGAGAGAATTCTCTAAACGAGTTTTAACCTTGCCTACTTGTGGCCATTTGATAAAAAAGATTACTCCTTGTTTCAGGTGGTGGCTCCTTGGCAGGAAGAACCGCTACCTGCTGTGCAGGCATAGCAATGGTTGCGTACTTGGATCTCTCGTTTGGCTAAGGAATCCAAATCAAAATCAAAGATACTCTGTGCTAGGTTTTGCTTTAACGGTAAATCGATCATTTGGTTGAAGTCACAATCGTATAGTTTGCCATCATAGCCAATGGACAATGTGTTTTTGCACATTACGGCACTGGCTGCTTGTGGGTTGAAAGCAGAACATAACTCTTCCATGTAGTCGTCGTAGTTGTCGGTTCGTTTGAGAAAGTTTTCAAAACGACCGATGGGCATGTTGGTGATACAGAAAAGGTTGTTAAAGGAGATGTCATATTTCTCTTTTAGGTTTTTCTTAAATTCATATTCTAAGGCACTCTGAGAAGCAGGTAGAAAGGCTCCTACTGGATTATGCACGAGATGGATGTAGAGGCCGCTACCTTCTTTGCCATAACCTATTTGGTTTAGTTGTTGTAGGCTTTGGATGACCTTAGCAAAGGTTCCATTGCCACGTTGACGATTCGTCTTATCCTCTTTGTGATCGGGGAGAGAGGCAATTACCGTTGCTTTACTCGCTTGGAATAGATCCAGCATATCTTCGTAACCTGGTTCTTGCAAAATACTCAAATTACTCCGTACCAATACTTCTACTTTCTTTTCTGCTAATTCTTTCAGCAAAAAGCGAAAATGTGGGTTCATCTCTGGTGCACCACCTGTTAGATCCACTGTTGGAAACTTGTGCAGATCGATGAGACGCAAACATTCCTGTATGATCTCTAAAGACATGATCTCTTTCCGATTAGGACCAGCTTCTACGTGGCAGTGTTTACAGCTTAAGTTACACATTTTTCCCAGGTTCATTTGAAAAATCTCTATGCTATCGGCATGTAACGGAGCTAGGTCAGCTGCTTTCAATTTACTCGAGAAAGAAGGGTAAGCTAATTTGGTGGTAGACATATCTTACATCTCCTTCTTTTTGATAATTTTACGCATCTGCGTAGAGTGAGCCAGAACAATCCCTGCCATCATAGAGGCAGCGACATGAATCGCTTCTGTCATCTCCTCGTTGTCGATTCCTAAAGAAAGGCATTTGTTGGTGTAGGCATCGATGCAATAGGGGCACTTTTCGGTAGTTGCAACTGCAAGGGCGATTAAGGACTTTTCCCTTTCACTCAACTTACCTGTTGCCGAAGTTGCATGCGTATAGTAATCAAAAAACTTTTCTCCGTTTTCGGGAGAATATTCTCCAATGTTCTTGAAATCTTTCAGTTCCTCGCTATCAAAGTAATGTGACATACCACTTCCTTTCATGAATAATATTTTTTGAGAGTGTAGGGCGATACCCCTAAGAAATACAGCAAAAGTAAAACAATGTTGCGGCTCGTTCCTCGCCAGATCCCGTCTTTCTGCCAACGCCGCGCAGATGTTTTGACCACCGAAGGTTGTAGTTGGAATTTGAGTTTTTGTTTCTTTACCCTTCTGGCGAATTCAACATCCTCCATCAAAGGATATTCTTGGAACATACCGATTTGTAAAAATACGCTTCGGAGGCAAAAGAAAGCCTGGTCTCCATAGGGGAGTTGGAAATACTTCGAACGGAGATTGGCCATGTTCTCAATCCAGCGAAAACTTAGTTTGTCAGAGTCAATTTTTAGGCGAAAAGCTCCCCAATCTATACTGTTCAGCGAGAGAATAGAGGCAAATGCATCCCTAGGCAGTCGGGTATCTGCGTGTAAAAACACTAACCACTTGCCTTGGGCTTGTTTCCCGCCAAGATTCATTTGTTTCCCACGCCCAGGAGCAGATGGTAATTTGTAAATCGGAAAGATAAACTCTTCCTTATCGCTTAATGCTGTAAGTGTCGTTTGCTCAGATTCGCCATCAACTATGATTACTTCTATAGCAATGTCTTTACTGATCTTTTCTAAATACAATAAACAATTTTTGATTTGTTTACTTTCTTTCCACACAGGAATAACAACAGAAAAGTCCACAGTCTAGCTAACAACAAGCAGCACCGGCATTTGCAACATTTGCTTCTGTAAAAGGCAAACTGATGCCACAACCTTCAAAAATACCGTAATGTGTTTCGGTATTGCCAATAAATTCAAAGTATTCTTGGAAACGAGTCTGGGCTAACATATCAAATGTATTGGAGCAGACAGGCATTGTCTTGCCTTTAGGAAAATGGTGGTGTTCGTCCAAATCAAAATAGGCCTCTGAATGGGGGATTCCACCTTTATAGATGATCGCTTGGCCATAGTCTTCACAAGCATCCTCTAGGCTGGCTAATTTGAACAGCCTGTAAGTTGCAGAGAAAAATTTGATTTCTCCCAGTTTTGTTTCTACTTCTTTTTCGTTAATCGTAATGGGAGAAGATTTGCTGAGACGAGGGTCGATAAAGCCTGCTTTGGCTGCAATGCGTAGGAAGTCTTTCCAATACAAAGCACCGCTGAGACATTCTCCGTAAAGAACAGGATCTGCTGTCAGGTGTTGTGGAATTCTGCGATCAGAATACACATCAGAAAAGTACATTTCTCCACCTGGCTTCAGCAGCCTGAAAACGTTTTGAAAGGCTTTTTGTTTGTCTTCGATCAAATTGAAGACACAGTTGGAAACAACGATATCAAAGCTATTCTCAGGAAGGTCTAAAGTATCAATTGTTTCTATGTTCGCTTTCTGAAAAGCTACATTTCCTTTTGTATATCCGAAAGCATTGCGATGGTAATCCAAGTGCTCCTTCGCAACTGCCAATTGCTCATCTGTGATATCAATGCCTAGAACAGAACCCTCTTCTCCTACAAGTTGCGAGAGCAGGTAACAATCTTTGCCTGTTCCACAACCTATATCCAAAACTCTCATTCCCTCTAAGGTTTGTGGAATAACGAGTCCACAACCATAGTATTTACTGAGAACTTCGTCATGGATTTTCCCAGTAGCTTTTTTGATGTACTCGGGAATTTCTTCCAGAGTACAACAGGCATTGGTTTTTAAGTCTTCACTAGATGAGAGAACACTACCATAATAATTTTGGACTACTTCTGTAACTGAATTCTTTTGTACCATCTTATTTTTGCTTATTGAGATTCCAGTTGTAATAGGTGTATTTGATTTTTGTATTGCTAGGAATATTTTTTTGCATTACCTTATCTACAAATTTGATAACAGCTGCATCGCTACCGCCAAAGTCTTTCTTGAACCATTTGAAAATAGGAGATAGTTTTAAAACTTTTTTGCTACTATCGTACTTATTGCGATAGCGATTGCTCAGGAAGCGTTTTAATCCTCTTTGTAGCTGTGACTCAAGGCTCGCTGCTTTATAAGCAGAGTTTGCTAGCTTAGGACAACCAATCGATGCACAGACAATCGCAAAGTGGATACGTGGCTCTTTGAACTTTACCCGTAGCATGCTATGTTCGATCCAGTCCAAATTTCTTTTCTTTCCTAATAGTTTGAAAAATTTGATCTTCCAAGGAGTCCAAGCCCAGGGTCGGTTGGTGATTTTTTTTATGCTCTTAACAGGCTTGCCATCTTTGTAGTTATCAACGATTAGTTTGATGGTAAATGCGTTATAAGCATTTATGAGAAAGGCTATTTTTTTTTGTTTGGAAAAGCCATTGTATTGGCCATAGGAAACGGCAGAGAGTTTTTTTAAATAGCTGTTAAAGCTGGAATTTCCTTTAAAACCTGAGTAGTTGACTCGTCCATAGCCATTGACATACTTTCGCAGTAGACTGTTAAAACTGCTGTGTGAGTGGTCAAAGGCTGAAACACTGTTTGTCAGTAAGCCTATAAATAATACAAATAGAAATTTCTTCATGGGTTTAACTCCTTCTCCAATTGTGAAATTTACGAACGTATTCTAATAATTTGACGGGTGCATTTGCTTTTTTCCATACTCCAGCGACATATTTATTTGCTTCTGCTAAAGTAGGGTAGGTATGGATGGTTCCTAAGATTTTATTCAGACCTAAATTGTATTTCATCGCTAAGACATATTCCGCTAAAATATCACCGGCATGGCTACCAACAATGGTGACACCTAAGATTTTATCCTTTCCTTTAGGAGTGATTACGCGGATAAAGCCCTTTGTTTCTCCATCAGCAATGGCTCTGTCCAGCTCGTCCATCTCAAACGTAGAAACTTCGTATTCGATGCCCTTTTCTTTTGCATCGGTTTCGCTGAGGCCCACACGAGCTACTTCCGGGTCGGTGAAAGTTGTCCACGGAATGACACGGTAGTCTACCTTGAACTTTTTGAAAGGGCTAAATAGGGCATTGACAGAAGCATACCAAGCCTGGTGGGCAGCGGTATGGGTGAACTGATAGGGTCCGGCTACATCGCCACAGGCGTATATATTGGGGTAGTTGGTACGAAGATACTCGTCTACTTGAACCGTGCCGTTTTTGTTGAGCTTGACATCCAATTCCTCTAAGCCAAAGCCTTTTGTGCGTGCTTTTCTGCCTAAGGCAAGCAAAACTTCATCGAATTCAACCTCTTTTGTGCCTTCTGCTGATTCGCATGTGAGGATTTTTTTATTTCCTTCTACTTTGAAAGAAGTTGCTTTATGGCCTGTTAGTAAGGTAAGACCTTCTTTTTGGAAAGATTCTGTGATGGTTTCGGCAACGACTTTGTCTTCGCGGATGAGGATGGACGGAGCCATTTCTACGATTGTGACATCACTTCCCAGACGAGAAAAACATTGAGCCAGTTCGCAGCCTATTGGCCCGCCTCCTAAAACTACCAAGCGTTTGGGAAGCTCCTGCAAACCCCAGACATTGTCGGAGGTTAGGTATTTTATCTTATCAAGGCCAGGAATTGGGAACACTAAAGGTTCTGCCCCGGTGGCAATTACTATCGACTTTGTTGTTAAGACTTTGCCATTGACTTCCACTTCGTAAGGACTTTTGATTACAGCATCGCCGCTGATACACTCTACACCTAAGCCGCTGTATCTTTCTACAGAGTCGTGCGGTTCAATTTTTTTGATCACACCTGCTGTGCGTTTCATTATATTGGAAAACTGGAATTTTACGTCTACCGAGTCTAAACCAAAATCTTGGGCTTTTTTGGCTAAGTGTACCTTTTTGGAAGCTGCAATCAGAGCTTTGGAAGGCACACAACCAGTATTTAAACAATCTCCACCCATCTTATGTTTTTCAATCAGGGCTACTTTAGACTTTACGGCTGCGGCAATGTAAGACGTTACCAAACCTGCGGAACCTGCACCGATACTTATTACATTATAATCAAAAGATTTAGGTTTCTTGTATTTGCGGAGGTATTTGTTATTTTTGAAATAGCTGATAATGGATTTTGTTAAAATGGGTAAGAACCCCAATAATGCAAAGGAAATGAATAGTTCTACTGAGAAAATGTCCTTAGGAGAATTGATGGAAGCCAACTGTGTACCTGCATTTACATAGACAAATGTTCCTGCCAACATGCCGACCTGGCTAACGAAAAAGAATGTGAGGAGAGGGATGGAGGTTAGTCCCATGAGCAAGTTAATGAGAAAAAAGGGGAAAACTGGTACCATGCGTAAGGTAAATAAGTAAAAAGCTCCGTCTTCTTGGATTCCCTTATTGATGGCAGCTAATTTTTCAGGAAATTTCTTTTGGATAGAATCGCGTAGCACATAACGTGAAATTAGGAAGTTGATACTGGCACCAATGGTACTTGCAAAGGATACCAAAACCAAACCTTGCCAAAGACCAAATATGGCTCCTCCTGCCAGTGTTAGTATCGTTGCTCCCGGGAGGCTAAACGCGACTGTTGCTATGTATATAGACAGGTAGGCAGCAATGGCAGCGACAAAATTCTGCTGTGTATAAGTCGCAAGAGAATCTTTCTGGGCTTTTAAATTTTCAAAGGTCAAATAATTTCCCAAGCCAAAGTATTTGTAAGCAATGACTAATAGGACGACAACGATTAGTAAAACTATTTTTTTGATCATAATGACACGCTTTTTAGGTATACGGTTTGAGACTAGGTAGTGGAAAAATATTGTCAATCAAAAAAATAACTAGTAATTTTGAAATTAGTGGTTATGTATGATTTGCTTTTTTTTCTGACTAAACGACCTGGCTTTGGCACGGTTGCCGCAGACTTTGCTGGAGCACCAGATACGGTTCTTTTGCGGGGATACGTCGTAATAAAAAATTCCACATTCCGGGTTGGCACACCTTTTGAATAAGGAAAAATCGTCGTTTTGCATAAATTGCGACAGCGAATATGCCGCAGGAACTAAGAGGTTTTCCATGGATGGATTGCTTAGTTCATATTTTAGGATGTACTCTTGCTTGCTTCTCTGTAGTTTGTAATAACCTTCATAGCTTTTGAGAACATGGTTGATAATTTGGATTTCTTTGTTGGAAACAGAGCGTTGGGTAAAGATTTTTTCCAAAATAGAAATGATAACACTTCGGAAAGATACTATCTGTGAAAATGCATCCTCTAGCGGAGAAGAGTCTTTCAATTTTAGTTTTTGGTAGTATTTGCTTTCTTCTTTTGTGAGTATCGATGTTGTTTCATAAAAGGCCAGTATATCCTGGAAAGTATATAACTGACCAGCTTCTCGTTTGTAGCAGAATGCGGTATTGGCAAAATCAATGCAGATACGGTTCCCTACTAGAATAAAGGGGTGGAGGCAGTTGTGCATAGATTGATGGAGTAAGTTCATGGTACCTGTGAAAGCTGGCTTACCTTAGCAAAATATTTGCGTCAAGAAAAAAAATACTCTAGCATAGCGATTGGATCAATTTGTAGTCGAAATTTCGCCAATCGCTAATTTTTTAATGCGAATTTGCAGATAGGCGTAGGCTATACTGAACAGGGGACTGAGAAAATTGAAAAAACAAAATGGAAGGTAGCTCAGAGTTGCAACTCCTAAGGTGCTCGCTTGGAAGGCTCCACAGGTGTTCCAGGGTATTAAGACTGATGTGACTGTTGCGGAATCTTCTAAGGTTCGGCTTAAATTTTCAGGAGCGAGATTGTGTTCTTTATACGTCTCAGTAAACATTTGTCCTGGTACAACAATCGCGATATACTGCTCGGAGGTGGTAAGGTTAAAGCCGATGCAAATGCCGGCAGTGCTTGTTATGAGTGACCCTGTAGATTTGATGCTCTTGGTGATAGTAAGTGTCAACTTATGTAAGATACCAGCAGTATGTATGACTCCTCCAAAAAGCATTGCTGAGAGTATCAACCAAACCGTGTTTAACATGCCTACCATGCCTTTTGACGTCAGTAGTTTGTCGATCTTAGCGACTCCTGTTTGTATTTGGATTTTACCAAACATTGCTTGCACTAATACTATGTACTTTTCTTGCATCGCATTTGAATTTTTGGATATTTCGTGGATGATTTGTGGTTGCAAGAGGAGTGCAAATATTCCTCCTAACATGGTTCCTGCAAACAGGGCAGGTAGTGCTGGTATTTTTTTTACAATTAAAAAAACTGTAGTTAAAGGAACTAAAAATAGCCAAGGAGAAATATGGAATTTATGGGAAAGAATACTACGGACAGAGTTGATTTGTTCTATGTTGTTTGGATTGTCTAGAGTAAGCCCCCATAGGAAAAATATACCTAAGGTGAGAGAAATGGCTGGGATGGTTGTAAGCATCATATAACGTATGTGTGTGACCAGGTCGGTTCCAGCTATTGCAGAAGCAAGGTTGGTTGTATCTGATAGCGGAGACATTTTATCCCCGAAGTATGCTCCTGAAATAATTGCTCCCGCAACTAGGCCTGGTTGTATTCCCATTGTTTGGCCGATCCCGGCTAAAGCAATACCTACAGTTGCTGCAGTTGACCATGAACTTCCCGTTACAAGAGATACAATGGCACTTACAACGCAAGCTGCTACGAGAAAATAAGTGGGGTGTAAAATAGCAAGCCCGTAGTAAATCATTGTTGGAATAATCCCACTGACTAACCAGGTTCCAGAAAGGGAGCCGATTAGCAAAAGAATGAGAATCGCTGGCATGGCTTTAGAGATACTTGCAATCATACCGTTGTGGATGTACTCCCAGGAATGACCTAAAAATAGGGCAATGAGGGTTGTGAATGCTGTAGAAAATATGAGGGCGATTTGGTTTGGTCCATAAGATGCGTTGTCTCCATAAAGTATGACATTTACACTCAATAAGGTGAGTAAGAGTATAAAGGGAAGCAGTGCTAAAAGAAGAGAAGGGGGACGAATGCTTTGCTTTCTCATGCAACCTTTTTGTATATATGGTTGCCGTTTTCAATTCTTTTCAGAAAGGTTCTTGCTTTATTATTGTAAAATAATCCCTAACGGGAATATTTCTGCTAAATGTGGTCTTTGGCTCTTTTTTATTCCCGATAGGGATTTTTTCTTGCAATTTTTAGCCTTTGGGTAGAAATATTCCTGTACGGGAATAAAATGCTATGCAATACCAAATAGAAACAACAAGTCAAATCGGATTTTTAGTTCGAGAAAAGCGAAAAAGTATGGGACTGACGCAAGTAAATGCAGCTGGTCTTTTGGGGGTTGGTGTAAGGTTTTTATCTGAATTAGAGAATGGTAAAAAAAGTATATCTTTGGAAAAAGTGATCCAAGTTATGCAAGGATTGGGTTTGCAGTTGTTGGTCGAAACCGAGAAGGAGAGTGGGCGTTATGAATGATTCCCTATATGTATTCTTCGCGGATCAAAAAGTGGGAGTATTGCAGCAAGAAGAGGGAAGTGATATATCCTTTCAATATAGTATGGAATGGCTTGAGAGAGGATTGGGTGCTATTTCCATATCGTTACCACTGCGAGAAGAGAAATATACTGCTAAAAAGAATTCTTTTTTTGCAAATCTTCTGCCAGAAGGAGATTTTCGTATAAAAATTGAGAGGTTATTCCAAATTTCTTCTGGAAATGATTTCGCCCTATTACAAGCAATTGGTGGGGATTGTGCGGGGGCTCTTTCTATTGCTTCTGAAC
>JBCCIA010000018.1:0-29965 GCA_039028475.1 Spirochaetota bacterium
CCACTGAAAAGCAACCTACATGAATTACAAACTGTATTTTGGTCGGTTCCAGCGGAGAGCCACGTCCATGAAATCTATGGAAGAAACTGATTACAAAGCCCAGTTCGACAGGATGGAAATTCTCATCGACCGTTTGTACTACAATAAAAGGTTCCGCAAAAAGCGCCGTAAGAAGTACAAAAAGCTGCTGCACAAACAGCTCAAGTTTTTACGTGCGCAGCTGGAGTAGATTTTGCGATATGTCCGTTGTTTCGGGCATCTCGATACTAAATTTATTGCAGTTGCAATAAATTTCACTCGATGACCGTGATTGTTCTAGTTTTAAGATAGGAAAATCTTGCTCGTCGAGTAGCAGGAACAAAACCTTCTCTCCAGATTAAATCTTTATTCAGTGTATCGAGATGAAATTACACTCGTTCCCTGCTGGCGAATGTCGGACAAATCACGTGAATCTAGCAATGCCTGCGTATAAGGGTGCTTGGCTTTTTTATGGATTTGCTCCGGAGAACCGCTGTCGACAATTTTGCCTTCTTGCATGACATAGACACTATCACAAATCCGTAGCACCAGTTCGATGTCGTGCGAAATAAATAGGATCGAGATCTGTTTATCTTTGCGTAGACTAAGAATTGTTTGCACGACCTCTTCTTGGATGACGGTATCCAAAGCACTGACCGGTTCATCCATGATCAGAATTTTGGGTTGGCAGAGTAGGGAGCGGATGATGCAAAGTCTCTGCAACTCTCCTCCTGAGAAAGCAGGGATTTTTTGTGATAAACTCTTGCTATCCAAGGAAAATTCGTCTAGAATTTGTAAAATTCTCTGTTGTTTTTCTGATTTGGTGAGGGAAAAGTTGATGTCTAAAGGTTCTAGTAGAGCCTGTTCCAGAGTCCAAGCCGGGTTGAAGTAGAGACTGGGGTCTTGGAAAATAGGCTGGAGCAACCTTTTTTCCACCTGTCCCTGTTCTTTTTCCAAAATAGAAACTTTCCCTGTGAAATGGCTCCTATTTGCGAGTGGTAGGCCGAGAATGATGCGAGAAAGGGTTGTTTTGCCACTGCCCGAGCCGCCAATGATACCTGTGATCGATGCAGTCGAAACTTGTAAGGAAACAGAGTCTAGAACTAGTTTTTTATCTATCCAATAGCTCAGGTTTTTCACAGAAATCGCTGCCATACTAGGGATAGATTTTTATGGCGATAGACGTTTTTTTGTGGAGAAAGTCAGCAATTTCTTCTAACCTATCCGCTGAAATGGCACTGAGGTTTTCTACCCGGGTGCTGCGGGCTAGGGTGTAGAGCTGCATTTCTGCTATTTGTGTATTCGCAGCTTGCAAGTCGTTGAGACAAGCCACCATCTTTTCTACATTGAACGATAGACCTTGCCGACTGCCCTCTTGGTAAATAATACTCTGTAGAGTCAGAGGGATGGCTTGGCCTAATAAGCGGATATTGCTTAAAATTCTTTGGAATGGTATGGTAGTTTCTGCAACATGCTTGAATTCTTCCTCGCTACCTGCGTCTAACTTCACCCAAGGGCCGCCTCCGAGTTTATGAAAGCGTACTAGTTGTGCAAAGACCTTTTCTTTGTGGAATACAGAAGCATTGGTAATGACGATCGGTTTGATGTGGATATTCTTTTCTCGGTATTGTAAAATGAGTTTTTCTACAAATGCACAACAGTCGAGAAAATACTTACTAGTGGTAGGTTCCCCATCGCCACTCAAAGCAATATCATTGAGGATTTGGTATTCGCTGGGGCTACCAGCAAAGCGTGGGTGTTGGAAAATCTCCCCAGAAACTGCGGAAGCCACTAATTGTTGCAATTCTTCTTGGAATATGGTGAAATCGATCACTCGTTCTTTTGCTTGGATCTCTTTGCGGTCGACCTGGCAATAGACACAATCAAAATTGCATTCCTTACGCATCGAGAGATTGACCCCCAAAGACAAACCACGTGAACGGCGCGAGATAACTGGATAGGTATATAGGTTGTCAGCAAACTCTCGCGAGTGTCTTGCAAATACAGGGTTCTTCATGAGGTTTAGCTTTGTTTTAGGGAGAGGAGAGGCAAGCCTTTTTTACTTCTTCTGCAATGGTAGCAAAACCTCTATCCAGACCGTCTTTTTCTGCTTGGGCATAACTCACCCGTAGGCATTGCTGCGCGTGTGGCCATGTCTGCTCTTCCAGTCCCGGAAAGAAGTAATGCCCAGAGACTACGATCACCCCTTTTTCTTTCAAGCGTTTGTATAACTCTTGGCTGGTAATTTGCAACCCGGGAAACCAAAGCCAAAGAAACATCGCTCCTTCCGGGTTGTGCAGGTAGTAGTCAAAGCCAGTGAAGTGTTTTTCTATGCATTTTACTGCAAGATCGAGTTTGTTCTGGTAGTAAGGGAGAACAATATTTCGACAAGTTTGCAAGAGTTCACCAGAGAGAAATAGTTCTTCGGTTAACACGCTACCGGCACTATTGGGAGATAGGGAAATAATTGCATTCATTGCAGTTAAGCTACGGATGATTTCCTCTTCTGCTATGATAATTCCTGTACGCAAAGCAGGCAGTCCTAATTTGGAAAGACTGAAACAATAGATGGTGTTTCTATCGTAGCGTGTGGAAATAGATTTGTGCAAAAGGTTGGGGAATGGGGCACCATAGGCCGCATCTAAGATCAGCGGAATGTTATTTTTTGCAGCAATCTCTTGTAGCTGGGAAACCTCGCTGTCTTCTAAAACATTTGCTGACGGGTTGGTAGGACGCGATACACAGATCGCTGCTGTTTCTGGGGTAATCTGCAAATTGGCAAAATCGATGCTGTATTTGAAACGATGGGTATTTTCGTTACATTCTACCAGCGGCTTTTGTGAACGAAACAGGTTCTCTGCAATTCCTATATCAGCATAACCAATGTATTCCGGTAAAATCGGTAAGAGTATGTGTTTTTTTGCACCATTGGCAAAGTCACCGGCGAATGCATTGAAGAGCAGGAAAAAAGCGTTTTGGCTACCACTTGTTAGGCAGATATTTTTTGCCGCTATATCCCAAGCATAGTGTTCCTGGAATAGTTGGGCTATACTCTTAAGAAAGGTTGGTTTACCTTGCGGTGGGTCATAGATACCTATAAAGTCACGTAGTTTTGCCGGATCATTGCAGATCTTGTGCAATTCCTGTTGGAAAAGGTTTTCTACCTGTGGAATGTGAGCTGGATTTCCCCCACCCATCATAACCACACCTTCGCCATTGTTCGCTAAGGCTTGCCCGAGGTCTTCCATAAGGCTGACAATGCCAGAGGGCTGGGTAAACTTTTGCCCGAACTTTGAGAGACTCCACATCTAGCTAGGCTCTATTGTTGTGGTGGGTGAGAAGCAAACGAGAAATTTGTGTTCCTAACAGATTCGGCATATTGGCAAAATTATCTGAATGGATGTGAACAGAGTCAGGAAAAATGTGCTCTGCAAGGTTGCGGCTTCCCATGCCAATTCCCAGGAAGATATAAGACTTATTGCTGTTCTTGATGATCTCATTCTTGAGTTTTTGGTTTTCCGAGGAATGGATTTCATCTGCCATATTCAGCTTCCCGCGTTGCCCACGAAAGTCGGAGATCATAATGACAATACGAGTAGAGGATTCCTGTGTGAAATAGCGTTCACAGTTCTCTAATAATAAATACTCATATATTGAATCACCTTGCCAATCGACACAGAGAGCGTTGAACATTTCTTCTTCCTTATTCTCATCATACTCTTCATCGTAGTTTTTGATGCAATGCAGATCGATCTTGTCTTTGCGATTGAAGCGGTCCGAATAGGTGTGTACGGCAAAACGTACGTTGTGTTGGTTGAGAATATAGGAACTGGTGATGAGTGCAGACAGCACAGCTATAGAAAACTCAAAGTTAAAAATTCTTCGTGCTTTAGAAACTAGGAAAACAATTTCTACACCTTTCAATTTTTCGTCTTTCTTATCGATAATGGTTTTATCAAAAACTTTTGTATCACCTCTACCATTTTTGAAAGCGATGTACTTTCTCGTATCAATGCGTTTGCCTTCCTGGCGGTAGGTACGGGTAATGTTGATCTCTGGATCGAATAGCTTTTCTAAGTTTAATTCTACTTCCTCTAATTGTCTACCGAATACCTCTTGGTACTCTTTGCGAGAAACCCGGATGCTATAGTCCCAAAGAACTTTTCGTTTTGCTAAGAATTGTTTGTAGAGTTCATCGGTTCGGTAGCCCCATGCCCCGCCACCACCAGCTGGTTCGCCTTGTCCCTTGTTGCCGCGTGTATCCCTCCCGTACCAGGCATCTGGACCTTCCTTGGTATTTCCTCCGGTTTCAGGGGTATTGATCTCAATGCCTTTTTTTAGCGGGTTGCCTGAGTTTTTTAGGCGAGCCTTACCCGTATTTGGTTCACGCTTGTGTAGCTTAGGGTCCCACCAGCGCTTTTTTTCTATGTCAGTGGAGATGGTATAAGTTTTTTTTTTATCCTCAATCTTTTGGAAGAGGTCATCAGGAAACACGCCGTGGTCAACAGCATGGGCAATCATCTTTTGCAAATCCTGCCTTTCTTTTGGATCGCTAATCTGGTTGATATAATAGATCATAGCTCCTTTTTTGACTACTTCCAAAAAGGTCTCCCTATCTTCGGTGTTGTTATGTAGGATATGGTCTTTCCAACGTATCATATTTGATAGACCAAATACATAAGGAGCAATATTGGCGGAGCCTATTGTACGCTTGTTGGCAAGTGTCTTTATCTTACCATGAAATTCTAACATAATATCGCAAAGAGCAGATTCAGAAAGGTAAAACTCCAAAATTTCTTTTAAAGAATCCTTGTCGTCCAATTTCGGGAATATAAAAGCGGAGAAACGGTTGCGAAAGGCGCGCGAGATTGTCGGAGTAGACTTGGTTTTGCGGAAGAGTTTCCAAGCAAAAATTACAGAGTTCTGCTGCAACTCCAACGGTTGTTTTTCCCCACTTTCAGGAGGTAGACTCAGGGCCCTGGCGTCGTCTAAAAGCATATTGAGTTTTTCGATCAGCTCGGCTCCTGCTGCTTCTAAAGCAGTGATGGCGACGATCTTATCGTTGCGTACACCTCTGGTTAGCGGGCCATCTATCCACTCGATCTGTCCTTCGGAAACTGGTTTAAGTGATCCTAGAATGTCAGAGGTATGAATTCCACGAGATAGGTTGACAAACTCTACTTCTTGTCCTGTAATACCAGTAAGTAAGGGGATAAGAAAGTTTATGTCGTCCTCTTCACTGTATTCAAGCAGGATATTTTCTTTCATTTGGATAGCAGTGACAACTTTTTCGAGAAAGATACGAATTTTTTTTGTCATTGGTAGAGAGCTAAGAAGTGATTTACTCTGTTCTTCTTTTGCAAGATCTAGAGTTTTATCGTTACAGTAGAGACTGCCCTCGCGGATAAAAAAGTTTGTTTCTGTAGTGGTGATGTCACTTGCAAAGCCTAGCTGCTTGGCTATCGTATCCTTTTGCTTTTCACGGTCCTGTGTGGAACGGAAAGGTTCTAAATAGAGGTTAGAGACTTCGCGAAAAACTACACTTTTATCATTGCTATCATAGAAACTTAGGCGTTTGCAGATCTTTTTTAGAGTTCTTAGGTTGAAGTGGTACTTCTCTAGATCAGTTTTACCTAGTTCTCCTTTGGTAACTTGCCTCTCTGTATCGATAGTGATTTGGATACAGGCTTGGATCAAACTTTCCTGCAATTCTGGGTAGAGTTTCTGCAAAATATAGAAGATTTCGTCAGGCGGGTACTCATCGATATAAACGACGGCAAAATTTCTGGTAATCTCATAAGGTAGCGACTTACGACCTTCAAAGCCCTCGGCTGGGTTTTGTGTGGCGATAAAATTGAAACCAGGTCTTGCGACTACCCGCGAACCATTTCCTTCCAAAAGGTCTATATAAGAAGATTCGTAGACTGTAGCAAATCGTTTGATGACGGCAGGAGAGGTCAAGTTCATTTCATCTGCAACAAAAGAAGTTCCTTTACTGATGGCTTCTATCAAAGGTCCATTCACCCACTCAAAGCCGCTACCATTCATCAGCAAACGATAGGAACCAATCAAATCCTCAGGAAGGGTATCTTCATTGAAGCTAAAACGAACC
Organism: Spirochaetota bacterium; assembly: GCA_039028475.1. Classification (GTDB taxonomy): domain Bacteria; phylum Spirochaetota; class Leptospiria; order Leptospirales; family Leptospiraceae; genus JBCCIA01. Next base: position 6,131 of record JBCCIA010000018.1, read on the forward strand.
GTTGGGTGATTTCTTTTATAATTGATATGGTATATAAGTGCATTCTTACCCACTCCTGCATCCCCTACGAGCAAAACAGGGTAGTTTTCTAATAAAGGATACAAAATGTTTTGTAGGTTTTTTCTGCTGGTGTCTGTTTCAATAAAGTTAGAGGGAAAAATAGGAATTCCTGTCTGGTTTTGTTGTTTGGCAACCGAAATTCCGGCAATATTTACTGATTCCATAGACCAAGCCTCAGAAATTTATGTGTAATAGCAACTAATTTTATCCCCCAATTAGAAAAATACAAAAAAAGCAATAAACACTTGTAAAATAAGAAGTACAAGCTGGATATTTACATATATGAGAATCGATAAAGTCTCCGAGCAAACCGCATTGATTTTTGGTAGCCATGTCAATCTAAGGGATTTATTCGAATCGATGTTACAATCAATGGAGCTCTCGTTTGAGTGTTCTAATGATAGGCAGCAGAGTAAAAAACTCATCTATAGCAAACACTACTCTATTTTTATTAGTTATCTACCAGATTGTCAGGAAGCTGATCTGCAAATACTTGCTGAACTGAAAACTCTTTACCACAAACCCAAAATACTTGCCATAGCAGATTGGCAGAACCAACTAGGAGTGCAAAAACTGATAGAATTTGGAATCGTGGATATCCTATACGAGCCACTGCATCCTCAATTGTTCAAGAATGTACTGAATCGGCTTTTGGAAGCTGCTGCTTACAGACCTGAAACTAGAGATACTGCCTCAAGGCTTGTCCGCGATTCTATTCACAAAGACTCTGTGTATCACTTAAAGACTTCTTTGTCGCAAGGAAATGGTATGGGTAGTATGGTATCGCTAATCGATATACTAGAAATGTCACCACTTACCGATGAAGGAGATTATAAAGTTGATAGGGAATTAGTAGAGCTATTGGTCGAAAACAATAAATTCAGCCGTAAAGTGTTGGAGGATCTCCATTTTACGGTAGACTTTATCAATGAAGAGCTTCGCTACCGACTCTACTCGGCGGAGTATATCTTGCAAAAATGCCAGGAAAAAATATCGTCGTTGTCTGCCATTTTTCAACAGAAAGGTTTGGCTAGTGAAGAAGATTGGCGGGTAGATGGTAGGGAGCAAATCTCACTTGATGAGGAAAAATTTTTACTAATTTTTGAAGAATTGCTCATCAATGCCTTAAAATACTCTCTCCGAGGTTCTTGTATAACAATAAGTGCTGCTATCACCCAAGATAATTTGTATCTAAAGGTAAAAAATTTATTAGCCGACACGGAGATGGGAATTCCCAATGAATTGAGTCAGGTAGTGTTAGAACCTTTTTTTCGCATTCCACCGCCAGTAGAAGATGTATGGCAAATTGAAAGGTTTAGTTTGGGCTTAGGTCTGACAGCCGTAAAGCATGTAGTGGAAAAACACAAAGGTCGTCTTTCCATTTCTTCCCCTGAGCAACAAACTGGAGAAAATAAGTCTGTAGTTTGTGAAATATATATACCAATAGTGCAACAGTAGGAGGGCTATTGATGGAAAAAAATATAATGATCATTGATGATTCAAACGTTTTTCGTAAAGTTGTTTCTATGCATCTAAGCAACGCAAAATACAATGTGATAGAAGCCTCAGACGGTGTAGATGCTTTTGTAAAGTTAAAAGATGCAGAAAGAATTCACCTCATGATCTGTGATGTTAATATGCCGAATATGGATGGTTTAGAATTTGTACGCAAGGTAAAACAAGAGGCTAAATGGAAATTTGTCCCCATTATCATGTTAACAACCGAATCGCAGGAAGAAAAAAAAAGACAAGGAATGCAAGCCGGTGCTAAGGCCTGGCTTGTAAAACCTTTTTCTCCTGAGCAGCTACTATCAGCTGTTGTCAAGTTAATCCGATGAGTTGCCAGATTAGAACAAAGGAAAAATCAGGCATTTTGTATATCTACCTAGAGGGAGAGCTTATCATCAATCATATCATTTCCGTATATGAACAGATCTATCCACGAATTTTAGAATCCGATAAGGTTGTCATAGACCTAGCCCAGGTGACTGATTTTGACACTTCCGGTTTACAACTTTTACTCTGTTGTAAAAAGGAAATCAAAGCAAGAAAGGGAAGGCTCTTATTGCGTAAGCATAGTTACCCCGTTTTACAAGTAATTGATCTATTTGGCATGTTGGGTGTCTTAGAAGATAAGATTACCCTGAGTCCTGCAGAGCGAAGCCAATACCAGTTTCGCTATGGAACCAAGAAAGTCCCACCATTTTTACAATTATAGGTAGCCACTTTGCATCTGGATGAAATAAAGCAGACATTTATCACGGAGTCGAGTGAAATTTTACAAAAAATGGAATCGACACTGCTGTTTTTGGAAGTAAACCCTGCAACGGAAGAATTGGTAAATGAATTGTTCAGAGGTTTTCATACCATCAAAGGTTCTGCAGGTATCTTTGGTTTTGAACATATTGTTAAGTTCACCCATGTTGTAGAAAATTACATGGATCTTGTACGCAATGGAGTTTACAACTTGGAACGACACAGTGTCGCTCTTTTGTTAGAGTGTAGGGATTTGATTTCTGAAATGATCGAATATGTGGCAAATGAAATCGAGCCCGACGAGACATTAAAGGAAACACAAGTTGTACTATTGGAAAGGCTTACCAGGTTGTTTGAAAAGAAAGAGGAGTCTGAACTTCCTGCAAAAGAGCCAGAGCCTAACCCAAATACTTCCTTAGAAGATTTTGGATTTGTCATATTCGATGATCCTGAACCGATTCAGGAAGAGGAATTTTCGCAGAGTGAGGTGGGATCTGCTTTATCGCCTGGTGCGACTTACGAAAGAGGAACTTGGCATATCTCGATACGTTTTTTGCCAGATACTCTGCGCAATGGTTTCGAACCTTTAGCAATCCTAAAATATATGTCTGAAATTACTACCTTGCTACATGTACTGCCTATTCACCAATCTTTACCGCCCTTACAGGATTTACAAGCAGAGGATTGCTTTATGGGTTTTGAAGTGGAACTCGCCAGCGGTACAACAGAGGAAAAAATACGAGAAGCCTTTGAATTTGTAGAAGAGGATTGTAAGTACTATATTTTGCCACCAAACCGGCAGAGACAAGATTATCTCTCTCTACTACATTTTTTTTCCAAAGAAAAGATCTTTCTCATACGCGCTCTCAAATATATGGGCAACTTGTCTTTAGAGGAAAAAAAACATTACAGTAAGCAGCGCGCTAGTTTAAAAGAACAGCATGGTAGTGAGCAAGCTGTACATACCAAAGATATGTCTGGGGAAACTACCGAATTGCCCTTTGCTAAGGATCAGAGCCAAAGTGATCGAGAAGCTGTTATAAAAGAAGAAAAGCTTCTTGAGACCAAAAAAAGCAAGAAAAAGCCTGCTGGACTCAGATCAAAAAACATTCGTGTGGACGCCAAGAAACTAGACCTACTGATCAACCTAATTGGAGAGTTGGTCATTACAGGTGCCAATATCCACCAATTGACAAGCAAACAGAAGGATGCCAACTTGTTGGAGTCGAGCGATCACCTATCGCATTTGATTTCGGAAATTCGTGAAACTACCTTAAAATTACGTATGGTACCTGTAGGGGAGATGCTAGATCGCTTTCACCGTGTAGTGCGTGATATTGGTATAGAACTCGGCAAGGACATTGAGCTGCATATAAGCGGTGGAGAAACTGAACTAGATAAAATTGTAATGGAAAAAATCAATGATCCATTGATGCACATCGTTCGCAATGCAATTGATCATGGTATAGAAACGAGAGAGGAACGCATCGCTAGCAATAAAGATGCAGTTGGGAAGTTGTCGATCCATGCCTTTCATGAGACCGGTTATATTGTCATTGAAGTAAACGATGATGGTAGGGGATTGGATAAAGATAAAATTTGGCAAAGGGCCTTACAAAGAGAGCTGGTACATCCAGACCAACAGTGGACAGAGCAGCAGATCTTCCAATTGGTATTTTCTCCTGGTTTTTCTACTGCAGAAAAAGTGACTAACTTATCTGGTCGTGGCGTAGGAATGGATGTGGCAAAAAAAAACATTGAGTCTTTGCGTGGTTCTATTGTGTTAGAGAGTCAAAGAGGTGTGGGAACTACGTTTCGAGTTCGCTTACCGTTGACATTGGCAATTATCGATGGTTTTCTGGTTAATATTGGAAAGTCTCATTATATTGTCCCATTAGATGTAGTTGTCGAGTGTATCGAGTGGAAAGATTCGTATAGGCTTTCTAACAACCAAGATTACATCAATGTACGCGGAGAAATTTTACCATTTATCCGCGTACAAGAAATGTTTTCTCATTCCAAATCAAAGGTAAAACGAAAAAACATCTTGGTGATTCTTTTTGCAGGTAAAAAGATAGGACTTTTGGTGGATTCTTTATTAGGGGAAATCCAAACCGTTATCAAACCTTTGGGAAAGGTTTTCCAAAATCTGAAAGGGATCAGTGGTTCGACAATTCTGGGAAATGGAGATATTGCTTTGATTTTAGATATAGTGTCTTTGGTTCAGAGAGTGGTAGCAATGGAGGCAAGAGAAAATTTGCTAACAAGTACAAGTAGCAAGATAGAGGAGAATAGTTTTGCAAGATAGGAATATAGATTTTCGTATATGGGGTTCGTTCGCTAGTAATACAATTTGCTTATTTGCTTTGCTGCTAGCCGGCGTTTGGGGAGTGCTACAAACCAAAACTATCAGCCAGATTGACATTGGTACAAACAACCAAGTATATTCTGAATTACAGGCTTGGAAGGGTCTTTTGTACCAGAATAATACCCTAGTATTGGCTTATTTGCAAGAGACGGATGATCGGATAAAAGTAGAATATAAAAATACCGCCGAACAGTTGAAGCTCGACTTTGCCGAAAAGAAAAACAAGCTCCAGACAGATTTACAATCTTACAACATGGAGAAACTACTATTTGCGGCAAATAAAATAGAAGGGATTTGGCAATCCATAGTGTCTGGCAAAGAAGATCGTCTAGCGAGTATCGATTTGTTGTCAAAAAGTAAAACTTTAGTGGCAGAAATACAAAAAATCCAAGAAGGATATAAGGAAAAAATTCAAAAGTCGCAAACGACTCTCAAGCAACATCCAGCGGTATTGTGGATTGGTCTTTGTTTCATACTTGCCTTTTGCAGTATGCTTGTCACGGAATACTGGTTTCGCAGAAGTCATAACGGTTTGGCTTTGGTAATCAGTAATTTTACCGACGATATAATTTCTAACCAGTACAAAACAGAAATCCCTCCTATGCACGGTAGCCTTGCCAGTGTCGGACACGCATTGGTAGCGGTTCGAGAACATGTTGTTCAGTTGGCAAGCGATACGTCAAAGTTGCAGAAAGAAAGGGAGAAAATTCACTCTGCGTTGGATACTGTCTCCGCGAATATCATGTTAGCTGATTCTAAATTTAATATTGTTTATATGAACCAATCTACTAGGCAAATGTTTGCGAATGCAGAAACAGAGATCCAGAAGGATATTCCAGGTTTCCAAAGTTCTCGGTTGCTAGGGATGAATATCGATAACTTTCACAAAAACCCCAAACACCAAAGAAATCTTTTGGAAAATCTGAACGCAACTCATGCGTCTAGTATCCAGATAGCTGGCAGGAAATTCGATTTAGTCGCGAATCCAATCCTATCACAAACAGGAGAACATTTGGGAACTGTTGTAGAATGGACAGATACTACTGAGCATAAGAAGGCAAAAGAATTGCAAGATCGTATCATGAACGAAAATGCCCGCATTCGCTCTGCTTTAGACAATGTAACGACAAACGTGATGGTGGCTGATAAAGATTTTACCATCACCTACATGAACCAAGCGATTGTAAATATGTTTCGTAAGGCAGAAAAGGAAATAAAAAAGGAATTGCCTCATTTTGATGTAAACGCTTTGTTAGGAACCTCTATTGATAGGTACCACAAGAGTCCAGAGCACCAAAGAAGTATTCTTGGAAAAATGAGTTCTAGTTATACGAGTAGCATTACTATTGGGGGTCGTTCTTTTAATTTGATTGCAAGCCCTATTCATAATGGGGAGCAGGAGCGATTGGGAAGTGTAGTTGTTTGGTTGGATACTACGGAAGAGTTAGCTGTACAAGAGGAAGTAGATCAAATCATTGGTCATGCTGCTATGGGAGATTTTTCGAAGCGTATTGATTTACAAAATAAATCTGGCTTTTTTAAAAAAATGAGCGAGGGCATCAATCAGTTCTTAAACATTAGCTCTGATGGATTGCAAGACATATCACAAGTTCTACAGTCTATCTCTGAAGGAAATTTGACTCGAAAAATAGAAAATGACTACCAAGGAATATTTGGTGAATTGAAAAACTATTGCAATAAAACAGTAGATAAGTTGGGCGGTGTTATCTCCCAAGTGCGATTGAATAGTATCTCTCTTTTAACCGCTGCAGAAGAGGTAAGTATGACGGCACAAAATCTTAGCCAAAGCGCCAGTACCCAAGCCGCAAGTGTGGAAGAAACAAGCTCTTCTCTAGAACAAATCGGAGCTACCATATCGCAGAATGCAGAAAATTCGAAACAAACGGATAAAATAGCAAGTAAGGCTTCTCAGGAAGCTACCGAAGGGGGTAAGTCAGTCAATGAGACTGTCGAAGCGATGAAGTCGATTGCAGAAAAAATTGGCATTGTGGAGGATATCTCTTACCAAACCAATCTGCTTGCTTTGAATGCTGCCATTGAAGCGGCTCGTGCAGGAGAACACGGCAAAGGGTTTGCAGTTGTCGCTTCTGAGGTTAGAAAGCTCGCTGAGAGAAGTCAGGTAGCCTCTAGTGAAATCGGTGACCTCGCGAGTAGGAGTGTACAAATTGCTGAAAAAGCAGGGGTGCTCATTGGCGAAATCGTCCCTGCTATCAATCGAACCGCTGATTTGGTACAGGAGATTTCTGCTTCTAGTGAAGAACAATCCTCTGGCGTAAAGCAGATCAATAAGGCTCTTGCAATGCTGGATTCTTCATCCCAGCAAAATGCCTCGGCTTCTGAAGAGCTCGCCTCTACTTCTGAAGAACTGAGCAACCAAGCAGAATCTTTGAACCAAGAGATTGAATTCTTTACAGTAGCTGGTGGTTTGGCTCCTATGTTGGGAGCAAAAACAAAAAGTTCTGAACCGGTATCCTATTTTTCGGCCAGTGACGCAACCCCTAGTTACCAGGAAAAGAGTAGCGACGAATTTGAAAGGTTTTGAATATGAGCAATAGTATAGTTGATGAAGAAAACCAGTATTTGACGTTTCGCATTGGGGAAGAGCTATTTGCAATTCCTATTTTGGAGATCCGTGAGATCAAAGAATATACGGCTATAACAAGTATTCCTATGATGCCAAATACAATCCGAGGAGTGATCAATTTGAGGGGCAATGTTGTCCCTGTTGTAGATCTTGCTATAAGGTTTCGTCGTCAGAGAAAAGCTGTTGGCAAAAGAACTTGTATCATTATTTTAGAAGTTGATTTGGAGGAAGATAGTTTAGACATAGGTGTCATTGTAGATTCGGTCGATCAAGTAGTATTGATTTCCCCTACCGACATAGAACCTGCCCCCAGTTTTGGCTCTCGGATTCGCTTAGATTTTATCAAAGGGATTGCCAAAGTGGAAGATAAATTTATCATTGTGCTAAATACTGTAAAAGTTTTTTCTATAGAAGAGCTATCACAACTAGAAGAAGCAAGCGAAAAAGATGGAGTTTCCGCCATTGATTCTAAATAAGCATGTACCTTCCTGACAATATCCTTGATATTTTTTTACAACCAGGAGATTTTTTTTGGGGGGATAAGAATACGCGCATTCGAACAATTTTAGGTTCGTGTATATCTATTTGTATGTGGCATCCAATTCATAAAGAAGGGGGAATGTGTCATTATATGTTACCAAGCAGAGGACATAGAAGGGAAAATAAATCTTTAGATGGTAGGTATGCAGATGAAGCCTGGGAAATGTTTTTCCAAGAAATTAAAAAACTAGGTACCAAACCCTCTGAATACGTCACAAAACTTTTTGGCGGTGCGAGTATGTTTGGCCAAGGCAACCAACCAACCTTCCAAATGGGAATCAAAAATATCGATATGGCTAGGAAAATCGTTAAAACAAACGCTTTACAAGTGACTTCGGAAAATTTGGGAGGGAATCGATCCAGAAGAATTCATTTTGAAATTTGGAGTGGTAATGTATGGTTGAAACGGGAAATACTACAACAGGAAGAAACTAGGCAATAGACATGTCGGCGATCCAAGTATTGGTAATTGATGATTCTGCTCTTGTACGAAAAATTTTAAGCGAATATGTAAATTCTGATCCAGACTTGCAGCTAGTCTACGCTGCACCTGACCCCATATTTGCTTTGCAAAGAATGGAGAAAGTTTGGCCTGATGTTATTGTTTTGGATATAGAAATGCCACGTATGAATGGCATTACTTTCTTACAAAAAATCATGCGTGAGAGACCTACACCAGTTGTAATTTGTTCGTCTCTAACTACATTAGAAGCCGATACAACTCTACTTGCCATGCAAGCGGGAGCGGTAGATATCATTACCAAACCACAGTTACAGATAAAGAAGTTTTTAGAAGAAAATCGTTTGCAATTTGTCCGTTCTATTAAATCTGCTGCCCATGCAAATCTGTCTGCTTTGCAAAACGAATTGGCTAAGGAGTCTGGACAAAAAGAAACAGATGTTTCAAAAATAGACAAGGGCGTGTTAGATGTAACTCAAAAGCCAAGTTCTATTTTTCGTACTACACAGAAAGTAGTTGCGATTGGCACTTCCACGGGCGGAACTATCGCCTTAGAATATATTCTAAAAAGTTTAAGCTATGACTCCCCAGGAATCGTCATAGTACAACATATGCCAGAAAAATTTACAGCTAGCTTTGCACAGCGTTTGCATAGCATATCACAGCTTACTGTCAAGGAAGCTGAAGATCAAGATAAAATCCAACCTGGCCTTGCCTTGGTAGCTCCAGGAAACCAGCATATGCAAGTCGATACAAGTGGAGCGACTTATTTTGTACGGCTTTCCAATGGTCCACGAGTCAACCGACACCGTCCTTCCGTCGATGTTCTATTCCGCTCTTTAGCAAAAAAAGTAGGAAAAAATGCTGTTGGAGTTATCATGACTGGTATGGGGGATGATGGGGCTCTTGGTATGAAAGATCTTTTTGACAGTGGAGCCGCTACCATTGCGCAAGACGAAAAATCTAGTGTTGTCTTCGGTATGCCTAAAGAAGCAATCAAAAGGGGAGGAGTTGCTAAGATTTTATCTTTAGAAAAAATTCCTAGTGAAATTATAAAATACCGCGCTTAGTTTTCCGCTACAGCGAATCTTTGCATAGGTTTATTTTGTTGCAGGAGGCAATTCACAAGACTCTCCGTAGTACAGTTGGAAAAATTCGACTGCCTTTTTTAGATCAATGACCAAAGTATTTAACTCTTCTGAAGTGCTAGCTAGCTTTTTGGAGGCATTCGCATTGTCGTGTGCGACATTGTCAAGTTGTGAGACAGCCTTTGAAATTTCTTCTACTCCTATGGATTGTTCATTGCTATTGTAAGTAATTCCTTCAATCAATTGTGCGGTTTGATTGACAAGTGGGATGACTGCATTTATGATTTCCCCTGTTTTTTCTGTAATTCCAGCGCTTTTCTTGGCTACAGTATTGATTTCACTGGCAGCTTCTTTGCTTCTTTCCGATAATTTTGCTACTTCCGCAGCTACTACCGAAAATCCCTTCCCTTGTTCTCCTGCTCTCGCAGCTTCGATAGCAGCATTGAGAGAGAGTAGATTTGTTTGATCTGCGATTTCATTGATGATGAGTACCTTTTCAACGATTTGATTCATTGCTGCTACGGTTTCTGCTACTGATTTTCCACCGAGTTGTGCTTCAGTTGCAACCTGCTTCATAATAGAATTCGTTTTGTTTAATGTTTCTGCGTTGAGAGTAATAGAAGAACCTATTTCCTCTAAAGAGGAACTTGTCTGTTCTATATTGCTAGATTGTATTTCTGAACGATTGCTTAGATTGCTCGCAGATGTGTTGACCGTATTAGAAACATCCAGCAATGATTTTGCACTGGCAAGGATCTCTTGGAAAACTTCATTGTATTTTTCTACTATATTGTTAAAGGAATTTTTTATTTCAGCAAAGCCATACTTATAAGAATTATCCATTTTGACTTGCAGGTTGCCTTTTTCTAAATGACCTAAGTAGATTACTAGATCTCTAGTAATTTTTTCTGTTTCTAGGGAAAGTAGTTTTTGTTCTGTAATGACTGATGCGAATTTTATAACTTTGTAGGGAATGCCATTTTTATCTTTGATAGGGTTGTAAGAAGCCTGCAGCCAAACAGTCTGCTTATTTTTATCGATTCTGGCATATTCTGCAATATGGAATTTCCCTAGTCTTAGCTCTTCCCAGAAAGTCTTGTACTCTGCTGAATTATGAAACTTTTCGTCTACAAATATACTGTGGTGTTTTCCTTGGATCTCTGTTAGAGTATAACCCATTGCATTGAGAAAGTTTTGGTTTGCTGTGATGATGCTACCGTCAAGGTGGAACTCAATCAATGCAATGGATTTGTCAAGTGATTCTATGGTTTCTTGCGTAGAAGAATATTCTTTACTGATTGCAGAAAAAATATATCTGTTACTTAGCAAGACTGCTGTAAGGAGAAGTAGAGATGCGATGAAAAATGCTACTAGTCCTTTGCTTTCTGTAAAAATAATAATACCTCCTAAAACAGACAGACAGAATATTGCAAAAGTAGATATTGCTAGTGAAATTAGAAGTTTTGTGTCGAAGGAGTATTTTTGGGACTTATCGTTCATAAAATTGTATGTTTCTCAGCTGGATGCTACCAGAGTAAGGTTTGTATTATGCTACAATATAAATCCAAACAAGTCAATGAATTTACTGTACTTTTTTCATAACTTGCTTTTGGGTTTGTTGTCGTGGCTTTCCTTCCTGGAAATAATATTTGTAAAAATTAAAACCTTTTTTTCCTACTAGCAAAAGGCTGAGGCAGATTGTAATGCACCACATGATATAAAGCGGTTTGAAGGAATTTTTTTTATCTTTTGCGCTCATACTTTTTAGTTTTCCAATGGTTTTCTTGTCTTTGTTCATACCGGTAAATATACCAGATGGGATAGAGAGAAATTAGGAATAGGGCTAGAAAGAAATTTGACCAAATGGGAGTACCACTTATAGCCTTTATTTTGAGTCTGATTAGATTTCGTGTGAATTTTGGATTTTTGTTTTTCATAGCTTGCAAAAGTGGAGATTTGACTTGTACATCTATATGGTATGTGCCGGCTGGAACAGACGAGAAGTGAGCCGAGCTGTTTGTACGCAAACGTTTCAAAATCCGGTTTTGCACAAATCCTCTATGGTCAAACTTTCTTTGTATAGTGCGACTTTCTCCATTGCCATCATTTACAAGTGAAATGGTAAACAAAGCCCAACTGTTGATAAGGGAAGATTCTAATTCGAATTCTATATTTTGCATTTCTTCTTTGCTGGTAAATTGTTGGCTAGTTTGAAACTGTTCTGCTGTCCCCAAATGAAATTGCAATTCGCCTTCAAATATACTTTCCTTTTTTGTTTGCAAGAGTAAATAGATTTGTATACAAATTGCTAAAGTTGCAAAGAAGAAAAATGTTGCTAATAGAAATTTATACTCTTTAGAGTGTTTCAAATGCCTTCGTATTCCTAAGTCTGTAGTTGCTCTGTTGGGACTATGATCTCTACAACCCGTACATTTTGCTGTTTTCCCTGTACAGTAACTTCTTTCAAATGTTTGTATTGGTACTTTTCTGGTTTAGAAAGTTTATCAAATGTTTCCTGAGAACAAATGATCTTTGAGTTGTACTTTTTATTGAGACCTTCGATACGAGAAGCAAGGTTTACCGCATCACTGATGACGGTACTTTCCATACGCTTCTCAGCACCTACAATTCCTAACATGAGTTGACCGGTATGAATCCCTATACCGATACTGATAGGCCTGTAGCCATAGTTTTGCCTTTGTGAATTATAAGAGAGGAGCGACTTTTGCATTTCGATAGCCGCTTGGATCGCGTCTTCTGGATTGTTGGGGAAAAGAGCCATAATGGCATCTCCGATAAACTTATCGATAAAACCGTTGTTCCGTGAAACAATAGGTGCCATACGTTTGAGATAGGAATTGAGAAAATCAAAATTCTCTCTCGGACTCAGGCTTTCTGACAAACTGGTAAAGGAACGAATATCACAAAATAGAACAGTCATTTCTTTCTGGATCTGATCTCCCAACTCTACATCTAGGATACTATTTTTTTCTAGATAGCTCAAGAACTCTTGTGGAACAAAGCGGCTATAGGCTTCATTCGTACGAGAAAGGTGGTCTGATAAGATTTCTACAGAATGAAACGCACTGGAAAAACGAATGGATAGTAGAAAGGCTTGGCCAAAGATAAAGAAAAATAGTCCAAAGGAAGCAAGAGGTATCGATTGGATGATTTGCTGGTTGACTAAAATGTCATTTACAATACTGGCAGCAAAAATGAGAAAGAAAGCAAGAAATGTCTTCGAAGTTTCGCGTTTTTTGAAGGTAACTTGGATCAAACTGTAAATAATGTATAAAATAGTAATTGCAGCTAAAATCTGTGCAGACATAAGTGTTAGTGTTAGCAAATAAGCTGGCAAAAAAATTGCTAATAATGTGAGTATATAGCCACTACCAGTGATTGCATAAACGATCCATTTGTGAAATTCACTCCGGTACAATTCATACAAGTACATTAGAAATGTGGGAATTCCTAAGTAAAATGTTATGTACTCCAGTTTCAAATTTAAGGAATACTCCATTTGTGGAAAAAGATGGGTAATGTATTTTTCTCCTTGGGTCAAGGAACGATAACCAATCAAAATACAAAATAGACCAAAGTAGAGAGGTGATTTATCATTCTTGCGTAGGAGAAATAAACCGATGTGGTACATTCCCATGATAAATAGGCTACCAAAGAGAAATATCTCTACTGCGACGCCTCTTTCTCGCCTTTCTTGGATGTCGGATTCTCGTCCAAAAACAATTGCTTGTTTCATTCCACTATTTCTATGAGAAAAGTTAGCTACTTGCAATAGGATTTCTATATCCGCAGAGGGATTATCAATTTCTAAATAGACAACTTTAGGGAGGAAGAGTGGCGTTGTTTCGCTCTTTTTTTTTCCTATTTTGCCATTTTCTAATATAAGTTTATGATTGATGAAGAGTTTGTAACTGGTATGGACATTTGCTAGACGCATACCTATACGGTGTGGAAATCCTTCTTGGGGAGCTTTCATGCGTAGGTAATAGGATGCGTAACCCAAGTTGTATATCTGCTTGCCATTTTTGCTAATGGAATTCCAAGCATGTGGAACAAGTATATGTGTGGAACTTTTCTCACTAGCTTCTTGGCTAGTTACCAGTTCTTTCCAAAAGAACTTCCATTCTCCCTCTAAGCTAAGGGTGCCGTATTTCGAAAAATTCCAATTTTCTAAATCGAGAATTCCTTTTTTAGCCAAGGGGGTTACAATTGTTTGTGGTTTTTGGCAGTAACAGAGTAGACTTGCGAGGAGTAGAGAAAAGATATATTTCATAATTGGGCGTACTGGTTTGCACTAAAGTAAAGATTTTTTAAGAAGAAGCAAGCAATTTTTAAACAGACGTTCGCTTTTCTACTTTCTCATCCTGCAAACTGACTAGACTTGTAACTAGCTCTGTAAGTGCTGCGATAGTATTGGGCATACCGATTTCTTTCTCTAAATTGGAATAAATTCCACTTAGCCACTGCCATTGGCGGATGTTTTGTTGGGGGGGAAGAAGAAACTCTGGAAATGTTTCTAGCAGTTTCTGCTCTTCTTGTCGATTTATCATGTAGCACCGTAGTAAAAACAACAATGAGTCTTTTTTCTCACGGTGCTTGTTCAATACTCTGATAATTGTTTTTAGGGCATTTGCTCTATAAATAAATTTGTTCCACATAAGTCTACTTCTACGAAGAGGTCGCTTCTACTTTAGGTTTTTACCTGTAAGCAATTTTGAAAAGGAATTTTTGGAATGAATAATATCTAGCAGATGAAATTGTGGTTTTTGATATATGGAAAAAGATACAGTAACCCTCGAAGATGCTCTAGAACACGGATTGACCGAAGAAGAATTTCATAAGATCCAAGAAATTTTAGGACGTGTACCCAATTCAACAGAATTAGGAATTTTTTCTGGCATGTGGTCAGAACACTGCTCATACAAGAACTCTATTTTACAACTCAAAACTTTGCCAACGGCTTCGGAGCGAATGTTGACCAAAACGGGTGAAGAAAATGCCGGTGCTCTCGATATTGGGGATGGTTTGGCCGTTGTTTTTAAAATCGAAAGCCATAACCATCCTACAGCTGTGGAACCTTACCAGGGTGCTGCTACCGGAGTTGGTGGCATCATGCGCGATATTTTTACAATGGGTGCACGTCCGTTTGCTTCTCTCAATTCCCTGCGTTTTGGTTATCCCAACGTCAAACGCAACGCCTATCTACTAAAACGGGCTGTGAAAGGTATCGGTGATTATGGCAATTCATTAGGAATTGCCGTTAGCGGTGGTGAATTGTTTTTTGACGCTTCTTTTTCCAAAAATCCTCTTGTCAACGCCATGACTGTTGGTGTAGTAAAGCACGATGAAATTGCCAAGGCAAGTACGGATGGTAAAGTGGGCTATGCTGTTTATATTGTAGGAGCTACTACTGGGCGTGATGGCATTCACGGTGCTTCTTTTGCTTCGCGCGACTTGACAAAAGAGTCGGAGGAGAAGCGTTCCGCTGTGCAGGTAGGGGACCCATTTATGGAAAAACTCTTGATGGAAGCGAGTCTGGAGGCTATCCAAAAGGATCTACTCGTAGGTATCCAAGATATGGGGGCTGCCGGTCTATCTTGTTCGAGTTCGGAGATGTCTGCAAAAGGCAAGACCGGAATGGAGCTAGACCTCGATAAGGTGCCCTTCCGCGAGTCTGAGATGAACGCTTACGAAGCAATGCTTTCAGAAAGCCAGGAAAGGATGCTCGTTGTTCCCAAAGAGGGCAAAGAAGAAGAGCTAGTTGCCGTTTTCCGTAAGTGGGAGTTGGATGCAGTACGGATTGGTACAGTTACCGCTGATGGTATGCTACGGGTGAAAAAAGATGGTATGGTAAAAGCAGAAATCCCCGCAGATTCTTTAGTTCTCGGCGGAGGAGCCCCACGCTACGCCAGAGAAACGCGCTGTCCTGAATATTTGCAGGAAGCCAAAGAGTTTGATGCAGAAAAGTTACCCGATTGCAAACAAGAGGAATTGGCTGTAACTTTGGAGAAAATGCTGGCATCACTCAACGTTTGTTCTAGAGAACCCCTGTATGAGCAGTACGATATGGAAGTTGGTTTGGTCAAGGTGATTCCTCCTGGCTATGATGGCGGTTTGGCTCGTGTGCCGGGTAGCCAAAAGGGCATTGCCGTTTCGACAGATTGCAATTCGCGCTATGTATATCTAAATCCTTACCAAGGTGCTCTTTGGGCGGTGTGCGAATCGGCGCGCAATGTTGCTGTAACAGGGGCAAAACCCATAGGCATTACCAACAACCTCAATTTTGCCAATCCATACATTCCAGAGAATTACTATATGTTTTCCGAGAGCATCCGTGGTATGGGGGATGCCTGTCGTTTCTTAGGACTTCCTGTTACAGGTGGCAATGTTTCCTTTTACAATGAATCTCCCGAAGGTCCGGTCTTTCCAACTCCTACCATAGGTATGATTGGACTCATAGATGACGTTGAGAATTATATACCCAACTACCCAGAAGAAGCTGGCCTACACCTAGCTCTTATTGGTAAGTTTCGTCCCACATTAGGCGGTAGTGAGTATTTGAAAGTTATGCATCGTATTACACGCGGAGAAATCCCAGAAATCCATTTAGAGGAAGAGCAAAAGTTGGCTGCATGTCTCTTAGAGCTAAATGAAGATAAATTGCTACAATCTGCGGCAGATCTTTCTTTAGGAGGTTTATTGGTGTCTTTGGTGAAGGGTTGCTTTGCTGCGAATCTTGGTATGCAATTGGACTTTTTGCAGCTGAACCCAGAAAAATACCGTACTGACGAATTTTACTTTGGCGAAACGTCCGCTTCTGTTTTGGTTTCCTACCAAGAAGAGGATACATCTGCTATCGAAAGACTTGTAGAAGAAAAAGGACTGGACTTCACGGCTATTGGTAGGGTGTCGAAAGAGTTTAAACTCAAAATGGCTCCAGGAAATATAGATATTTCTTTGCAGGATTTGCAAAAGACGTACCAATTAGGACTCACAGAAGTATTTTGATGATGTACCGGACTCCTTTAGGAGTACCACAGGGTAGGTGAGAATGAAAAAAGAAAAGCATATCTCTTGGAATGTCAACGGCTTACGAGCTGTCGTTAAGAAAGGTTTTTTAGATTTTCTAGAAAAAGAGAAATTCACCAGTCTCAGTTTGCAAGAAACTAAGTTACAAGCCGAGCAAATTCCTGAAGAAATCCAAGAGTGGGTAGAGCAAAATGGCTACCACCTATACAACTACTCTGCGCAGAAAAGGGGTTACTCAGGAGTCATCAGCATTAGCAAAGAACAGGCCACCAACGTTTACCAAGGCTTTTCAGATGCTAGCGATACTGAGGGTCGTGTGTTGTGTCTAGAGTTTGCCAAGTATTATTTGTTAAATTGCTATTTTCCCAATTCCCAACACGGCCTATTGCGTTTGGATTACAAGATAGCCTTCAACCAGAAAATACTGCGTTGGATCAATCGTTTGCAAAAGAAAAAGCCAGTGATGATTTGCGGAGATTTCAATGTAGCGCATAAACCTATCGATTTGAAAAACCCGAAAACCAACGAGCAAAACCCAGGCTTCTGTCCAGAAGAGCGGGAGTCCTTTGGCAAAATCTTGCAAAAGGGTTGGGTAGATACTTTCCGCCATTTCTATCCTGATAAAGTGGAAGAGTATAGTTGGTGGTCGTACCGCGTCAACGCACGTGAAAGGAACATCGGCTGGCGTATCGATTACTTCTTAATCAATGCAGGTTTTGTGGAAAATCTTCTCAGCGCCGGCATCCAACAGCAAGTCATGGGTTCCGATCATTGTCCTGTGTATATAGAAGTGTCCACTTAAATAAATTTAGCTACCATAAACTCACACATAATCTTATTCAGTATTTCCTTATGGAGTAAATAGGGAAAAAGTTTCCTTCGTATTGTCGCGGCTATTCCCTTAAGCTGTGATGAAAGTATATGATAAATATCACAAAGCCAGAGAAGGAGATCTGTAAGTTTTGATTTGCTTTTTTGTAAAAAAGTAAAAAAATTGTACCTACTTTTGGAAAAGGTAGAGTTATGACTAGCAAATCGAATCAAAATACACAAACAACACAAGAGGCTGCTCTTCCCGAAGTTACCGAAACCTACAATAATTTTATTGTAAAGGGTTTCATTATTTCGGCTTTGGTTTGGGGCATCGCTTCCATGACCGTAGGGGTTTGGATTGCGTTCCAATTGGTATTTCCACAATTAAACTTTTTGGAATACTTTAGTTTTGGTAGGTTACGACCTCTACATACCAACGCAGCTATCTTTGGTTTTGCATTGAGTGCTGTTTTTGCTACAGCATATCACTGTTGTCAGAGGTTATTACGTCGTAGAATCTGGAGTGATAAACTTGCTAAATGGCACCTAGTCTTGTATAATATTACAATTGTTGCCGCAGCAATAACTTTGCCATTGGGGTACAGCCAGGGTAAGGAATACGCAGAGTTGGAATGGCCGATTGACCTAATGATTGTAGTTTGGTACCTAATCTTTCTCGTCAATTTTCTCATGACTATATTTACTCGGAAAGAGAAACAAATGTACGCAGCTGTGTGGTTTTACATAGCATCTTTTATTACCGTTCCTATCCTATTTGTTATCAACAATTTGGCAGCACCAGCTGGACTATGGAAGTCCTATTCTATCTACGCTGGTGTGTTTGATGCAAACATCCAATGGTGGTATGGACACAATGCAGTAGCTTTTGTTCTCACGACGCCCTTCCTTGGTCTAATGTATTACTATTTGCCCAAACATATCAAACAACCTATTTACAGTCATAAATTATCCATCATCCACTTCTGGAGTTTGGTGTTTCTATACATCTGGGCTGGCCCACACCACCTATTGTATTCTCCGTTGCCAGATTGGTTACAAACAACAGGTATGGTATTTAGTATTATGCTATGGATGCCATCTTGGGGAGGAATGTTGAATGGATTTTTAACTTTAACCCAGGCAAAGGATACAATCAAAACGGATGCTACTTTAAAAATGATGTTGGTGGGGATTACCTTTTATGGTATGTCGACTTTTGAAGGGCCACTTCTATCTATACGTTCTGTCAGTGCCCTTGGCCATAACACGGATTGGATCATTGGCCACGTTCATGGAGGGACATTGGGATGGGTTGGCTTTATGGCAGCAGCAGCTTTCTACTATTTGGTGCCACGTATGTGGAATACTAACCTCTATTCAGAGAAACTGGCCAATTTACACTTCTGGATAGGAACTTTAGGGATACTGTTTTACATCATTTCTATGTGGGTATCTGGGATTACCGAAGGTGTGATGTGGCGAACAATAGATGCAGATGGTGTATTGAAATATAAGAATTGGGTAGAGATAACTGCTGAGCTATTTCCTTACCGTTTGGTGCGAGCCATAGGAGGTACAATGTACCTCACAGGGGTCTTTATTATGGTGTTTAACTTCTATAAAACCATTAAAACAGCAGGTAATGGTTTTAAAGAAATAGACCTTCGAGTGAGAAATTAAAGGAAGATTATTATGTTTGATAAGTTTTTAGATTGGTTTTCCGACAAAGTAGACACATGGGATTCGCAGGCGGTTCGTTTCACAATATATACAACAATTGCTGTTTTGATCGGAGGAATTTTTGAGCTTGTTCCACCATTTTTCTTGACGCAAACAGTTAAGCCTATCTCAGCAGTAAAACCTTATTCAGCGCTTGAGTTGGCAGGCAGGGATGTCTATATCAGAGAAGGTTGTAACAATTGCCATACACAGATGATCCGTCCTTTCAAATGGGAAGTCGATCGTTTTGATCCTACGAAAACATATGGCAAACTAGCTTACTCCAAAGGGGGAGAGTACATTTATGAACACCCGTTTCTATGGGGTTCTAAACGTACCGGCCCTGATCTTGCACATGAATCGCAGATCCAGCCTTCTGCGGATTGGCACAAACGCCACCTGAAAAACCCACGCGCAACCTCTCCAGGTTCTATTATGCCTGCTTACCCTTGGCTATTTGCCCCAAAGAGCCTCTTGGATGCAGATGAAGTAAGGTTGAGCATGCGGGCTATGGCAGTCGTCGGAGTGCCATATACAAAAAATGATTTTGATTCGGTTGCCTCTTTGACAAAAGGCAAAACAAAGGGAGATGCTTTGGTAGCCTACCTTTTGCGCTTAGGAAAAGATGTGGCTGAGTTTGAAAAAGCCAATAAATAAGGATATAAAATGCTAGAATTATTAATATTGTACAAAGGCTTACGTTTGCCACTTATGGGAATCGCAATTTGCTATATCATTTTTTATGTGTATAGCAAAAAGCGCAGAGCAAGAATAGAAGAACCTAAATACCGGATGCTAGAAGAGGATTAGATTATGGATCATGATAAAGAATTTGATGGTATCAAACAAGCGGATAACGCACTCCCTGAATGGTGGAAACTTTTTTTTATTATATCAATTTTTTTTGCAATCGCTTATGCAGTTTACTTTCCCTTTTCCAATTGGCCGACAGAAAAAAGTTATTTGGCAGAAGTAGAACAATACAATACTATATTTCCCCCTAAGGAGGAATTAAAGGCTTTGCCAGGTGGGGAGAACCCTTTACGAGAAAAAGATCCTGCAATCACCGCGGGAGAGAAAAATTTTAAGACAGTTTGTGCTGCCTGTCATGGCCAAGACGGAAAGGGGATTGTAGGGCCTAACCTCATGGATAAGGAATGGTTGCATGGTTCTACAGACAAACAAGTTTTTGCAGTCATTATGAAAGGAGTGAATCCACCAAAAACCAAAATGAACCGTGGACCGATGCCACCACACGAGGCTTCTCTAGGAGCAGAAAAGGTTTATCAAATTATGGCGTGGTTGGCAAAACAAAACAGTACCTTACAGCCAAAAGCGGAACAAGAATAACGGCTTTACTAGCACAATAGACGGAGGAAATAAATGGTAATTTCAAGGCACATAACTGGTAAGGTTCGTAATGCTCGTTATGTAGTAGAGACGATCCTTGCTACTATTTATTTTGGCATTCCTTGGTTGCACTTCCAAGGTAAGCCTCTTATGCGTTTGGATATTCCCAATCGTCAGTTCCACTTATTGGGAAATATCTATATACCACAGGAGGGTATATATTTACATTTATTCCTAGGTGTAATGGGTCTGTCACTATTCTTTTTTACTGCCTTGATTGGTCGGGTATGGTGCGGTTGGGCCTGCCCGCAGACGGTTTTTACAGATTTCTTTGACTTATGGGGTAGGCTGATTCTCGGTAAGAAATATGGTAAAAAAGATGCTCCCAAAGGTCGTAAATTGTTATTGCATTTTTTTTGGATCGTTTTCTCCTTTATTGCATCTTTCCATTTTGTTGCCTATTTTAAGGATCCTGTGGCAATGATTGGAGAGTTAGCTTCTTTGCAATTTGTAGCGGACAGTTCTTATACCTATTTTTTAGCTTTTTTTACTGGATTGCTCTATGTCGATATGACTTTGGTACGAGAACAGTTTTGCAAATATGCCTGTCCCTATGCGCGCTTCCAAACTGTTCTCATGGACGAACATAGCTATAACGTTACCTATGACTACAAACGTGGTGAACCAAGGCGTAACAAGAAGGTCAAGATAGGCGATTGTACAGCTTACAATATGTGTTTGGTAGTATGTCCCACGGGAATTGATATCCGAGACGGTTTGAATGTCGGTTGTATTGCCTGCGGTAAATGTGTGGACGCCTGTACCATCCAGATGAACAAAGAGAATAAGAAAACCTTGATTGGCTACAATTCTCTTGGCAAAGTTGAGACAGGGAAAAAAATCAAATGGGTTCGTCCCCGCACTTTGATCTATGGTTCCTTGTGGTGTATGATACTTGTAGTAGCTGTGGTGCTGTTATACAATCGAGTACCGCTTTATATCAGGGCTATCCCTGATCGCACCATTGCTCCGATGCTCATCCCGGGGGAACAGATTAGAAATTTTTATAATTTGCGTATCATAAATATCAGTTATGAACAGCAAGATTTACAACTACGATTGGATAAAGGGGATTATAAGGGAAATGTAAAGTTGCGAGTAGGTGGAAAAGGTTCTCTTGTGAGCGTCGCTAAAAATAGTGAAGAGAAAATACGTATTATAGTAGAAGCGGATAACGTTGCCAAGAACAGACAACAAAAAACCAACTATCCAATCGAATTGATTATTACAGACAAGAATAATACAGAAATTCGTAAAACGGCAGTACTGCCTTTAATACTTGTAAAGGGTTCAGGTTAAAAGATACTTATGAAAAAATTAGATTCTAGCTTAAAATATGCATTTTCTTTGATTGTATTGCTATTTCTTGCTTTGTTTGCTGCGACGTGGTTTACAGTAAAAGTCTCTTTACAAGGACATGAAAAAATTGTCGACCCAAACTACTACGAGAAAGGACTGAACTATGAAAAAGCCATTGCAGCGAAACGCGAAATGCATAGGCAGGGTTACAGCTTGCAATTTCCAGAGGAAAAGCCAGAACTACGCCTTGGCAAAAATAAAATCCAAATCCAGTTTCATAAGCAAAACCAAGCAGTCGCAGAAGCGAAGTTATCTGTAAAACTTGCCAGAGGGGCTACGTACCGCTTTGATAAAAGTTATGGGATGCAAAGCGTAGGAGAGGGCTTGCATGTCAGCCAAGTAGAAGTGCCAGCTAGCGGTGAGTGGCTTATGACTTTTTCCGCAAAGCATGGAGAGCAAATGTTGGAAAAAGTATACCGTTTTGTAGTGAAGAATTGATCTGTGATGTTTCTTTGCTACCATTGCCAAAGTGAAACCCCTCTTTCGCAGGCAATTCGTGCAGAGATTGGTGGCAAGCAAGAATTATTTTGTTGCAATGGCTGCCTCTCTGTAAGTCAAATTATTCATAACTCGCAGAAAGAAGCTTTTTACCGCCTGCGTGGTAGTTCTTCCCTCGCCCCTATTTCTTCTGAACTTCACTATAAAGAGGCTTCTATCAATAGTGAATTTACATATAAAAAATTTGTCAGTTATACCGATTCCGAGCTTGCCGAGGTAGACATTGCAATTACCAATATCCATTGTGCAGCTTGTATTTGGCTATTAGAAAAAGTCGTTTCTGAGAAAGAGGGAGTCCACTCGATGCGGGTTAGTTTTGCAAATAGCAAAGCTCATGTTGTCTGGGATGATTCCCGTACCAAATTGTACGAAATTATAACCAGTATCGAGAGTATCGGTTATCATCCTGTATTGAGTTCTCCTCTAGGGGAAGAGTTGCAGATGAACAAGGCAAGTAAGGATCTGTTCCAAAGGATGATTGTTGCTGGTTTTTGTTTTGGCAATATTATGCTATTTAGTGCTGCCTTATACGCTGGTTTTTTCTCTGGAATCGAAAGCAATTTTCGTAAAATGCTCCACTATCTATCCTGGGCTCTTGCGACTCCAGCCTATCTCTATGCAGGTCTACCTTTTTTACGTGGAGCCTACTATGCTCTCAAGCATAAAGTATGGAACATGGACATTTTACTGGTATTCGGTGTATCTCTAGCTTATTTTTATAGTGTCTATGTGACTGTCTATGATATAGGGGAGGTATACTTTGATTCGGTTTGTATGATCTATTTCTTTGTCTTGTTAGGGAAATACTTAGAAATGCAAGCTAGGAAAAAAGTAGGGGAACAGATCGCTATTTTACTCGCCGAGTTGCCAGAAACAGTTGTACGGCTCAAAGGTGGTACACGTGAAGAAGTTTTAGCACAAGATGTGGAAGTGGGAGATATTCTGTTAATTTCTCCTGGAGAAAGAATCCCTGTAGATGCAGAACTATTGTCTAGTACTGCCTTTGTGGATGAAGCGTTTCTGACTGGGGAAGCTAGGCCAATTGTAAAAAAAGAACAGAATGAATTGCTAGCAGGCTCCATAGCTTTACAATCCCTTATCAAAATCAAAGCTAAAACAACTGCTTATGATTCTACCTTGGCAGTCCTGAAAAAATTAATTGAAAATGCTATCCTAGAAAAACCGCGTATCCAGATACTTACCGACAGGCTCACGTCCTATTTTGTCTACCTGGTTTTTGCTGTTGCTGTACTTACATTTGCGTTTTGGCTTTGGTATGGGAGTCCTTTCGTAGATTCGTTAGTGATAACGATTTCTGTGCTAATTGTGGCTTGTCCGTGTGCACTGGGTTTGTCGGTTCCGATCGCTTTGGTAATGCACCACTCCATCCTCGCGAAAGGAGGAATTTTAGTGAGAAGGAGCCAAAGTCTAGAATTTCTTGCCAAACCAGATACTATAGTTTTTGACAAAACGGGAACCCTAACACAGGGGAACTTTAAAGTAAGTAAAGAGAATGTTAGCAGTCAAAAAATAAAACAATTGGTATCTATTGTAGAAAGCAACTCTACCCATCCGATAGCCCGTTCTTTACTCGCCCATCTACAAGAAA
>JBCCIA010000019.1:0-29733 GCA_039028475.1 Spirochaetota bacterium
AATTTTTATTCTTGCCCGATATTATTTTCGGTAAAAATTCCCAAACACTCTTATTTTTGGAAAAAAATTTCCTGTTTTTACCAAAGATTAGATAACCTTATACAAACTTCCTATAAAATAGATGTACAAAGTAATCAACAAAAACCCTTCCCAGCGATTGATACGCCTGTCAACGATCATAATGATAAACAGTAGAGACACACCAAAGTGCATAGGAGAGCTAAACGAGTTCACAATAGTGGGAATTTTTAACTTACCAAACAAAGCAGGAATTCCCATCACAGCAAAAGTGTTAAAAATATTCGAACCAATTACATTGCCAATTACCATGTCTGGATTTCCACGCCTGGCAGCAGCAATTGTCACCATAACCTCTGGAAGGGAGGTACCTAAAGCAACCACACTGAGAGCAATGACCTCTGTACCAATTTTCAACATCTCAGAGACTTTGAGAACGGCATCGATGGTATATTTTGCACCCAAGAAAATAGCAATAGGACTTAAGAGCAGAGAAGTCCAGGTTATAGCTTTTAGCTTCTCCCGTTCCTCTTTGCCTTCCTCATCTGTGGTAGAGAAAGATTGGAGAATATAAATAGCAAGTAAAACCAAACAAATGACAGCTTCTCCGGTAGTAAAATTGCCATCCATTGTCATCACAGTTATAGCAACCAAACTACCCAGTAAAAAAGGAATGTCCAAATGCAGTAGGTCATAGCCCACCTCAAAGCTCACAGTCATCACAGCACCAATGCCAACTACCAACAAAATATTAGTAATATTCGAACCCAAAACATTGCCTACAACGATTTCAGAAGCACCACCAGTAACTGCAAAAATGGAGGACACCAGTTCTGGTAAGGAGGTACCTAAACCAACAATGATAACTCCTACAACAAAGGATGGAATGCCAAGGTAAGCTCCAACTTTCTCAGCAGATGCAATAAAAAAATCAGAAGCCACGATTAGAACCGCCAAAGAAACCGCAAAAACCACAAGCCAAAGCAATAATGTCATACCCAATCCTTTCTCAAACAACAATCCTCACAAGCGTATTACTTACTTATCGGGCAAAAAAAGGCAATTCGTAAACGTTTTCTAATAGCAAACAAGGAGAAGTGTTTGACAGGCCTATTTCCTTAGGATATTCCATAGGTAGATCTAAAGGGAGTTTTATGAAACTAAATTGCCCAGAGTGTGGCCACCCCATAGTAGCAGAAGATATTAACCTAAGCACCGTGCTCGCGAAATGTTCTAATTGCCACGCCGTATTCTCCTTTGCGGGTGATATCCAGAAAAAGCCCGTCCGCACTCTTTCATCCTCTGATGAATTTTTTGCCAGCCATAGTTACAGCGAAAAAGAACGTCCCATGGTACCACTTCCCAAAGGTATTGAATTTGCCCAAAGCCCGGATGGTCTTACCATACAGTTTCGTTGGTTCCGTTGGACTTATGTGTTTATGGCTTTTTTTTCTCTATTTTGGAATGGCTTCATGGCGGTATGGATGTGGATCACGATAACGCAGGGTATCTACGCCTTTTCTATTTTTGGCTGCTTACACGCAGGAGTAGGAATCTACCTCGCCTACAATACGATAACAGGATTCTTCAATAAAACCATTATCAAGGCCAATCGGCAAACACTCAGTATCCGTCATACCCCTCTACCCTGGCCTGGTAAGCGTGACATAGATAGCCAAGACTTAAGCCAACTCTACAGCAAAGCCGCAATCTCCCGCAATAGAAACAGTACCAGTGTAAGCTACCAAGTGCATGCAATTGCCAAGAACAATACTCATATCAGTCTGGTGAAAAACTTAGAAAGCTCTGAACAAGCCCTCTACATAGAACAGGCAATCGAAAACCACTTAGGTATAGAAGACAGGGCAGTAAAAGGCGAAATTGCTTAATCATGCGACTGTCTCTATTCTACTAAAGTGCAAACGGCTCGCCTATCGCCTCATTGCTCTTGTTCCACAGCAAATCAATAGTTTCGCGGTTGTTATAAAACTTCTCCAAAGCAAACGGCTTGGCTTCCCCTTTCATAGCTAACATACCATCTCCAGGTCCAAAGAAATCACCCGATTTTGCATTTACATCACAGATACAGGCGATTAAACCCATTGCACCGTCTTCCTGGCTCTGTCCCATTGCTCCCATCATCCAGTTGGTAAAAAAACCACCCATTCCACCTTCTTTTACAGAAGTCACCTGTAAGTCAGTAGCTGCTAGACCTGGATGAGCCACGAGAGCTTTCACCTTAGAACCCTTCTGCTGTAACTTTTCGTGTAGAGCAGCAGTAAAAGCACAGTTTGCTAGTTTCGTCTGGTTGTAGCGCACCCAACGAGCACCACCGAAGATCATGCTAGCTCCATCACCACCAAGCTGTCCGCCTTTCTTTTCCAAATATTTACCTAGCAACTCTTTCTTAGGGTTCATTCTAGCGATACTCGAATGATTGACAATACGCGCCTCTCCACTCTTCTCGGCAGCTTTCTCCAATAAGGGCATGAGTTCCTTGGTAAGTAAAAAGTGCGAGAGGTGATTTGTTTGCATTTGCACATCAAAACCATCTTTTGTCGCTTCGTCGCGCAAAGCCATCACACCAGCGTTGTTCGCCAAAACATCAATACCTTCAGGAAAAGCTTCTTTTACAGCTTCTGCGGCCTGTTTTACCGACGCAAAGGATTGTAAATCACACTCAATTGCGGTAAACTCAGCTTTGGGAAAGTCTGTTTGCAAATCAGCCAATGCTTTCTTAGAACGCTCAGAAGCCCGGTTCAACAATACTACTTTGCCACCCAAGGAAGCAACCATACGAGCTGCCACTTTACCAGTGCCAGAAGTAGTTCCAGTAATGGCAACAACCTTACCCTCCATGGAAGGTAGCTTACTCTTAAACGCATCAAAATGCACATTCGCTAATTGTTTTCTTTCTTGGTACGACATAATCAATCCTCTTAGTTCATTTCTATATATATTTAGGAAACCTTTCTATATTCATTCGGCGACATTCCGGTTTTCTTTTTAAAAAGTCGCGAAAAATTTTGTGTATATTCAAAGCCAAGTTTTTGAGAAATCTCTACAACACTGTTATTCGAAGAGAGTAACAATATTTTTGCTTCTTCAATAACATAGCTATGGATATGCTCTAGCGTCGTTTTTCCTGTCTCCTTTTTCAAGAGATCATTCAAATAATTGGTAGAATACGGCATTGCATCTGCTAGGTATTTTGCTGTGGGTAAACCCACTTGAGTCACCTTACCACTAACAAAGTACTCATGTAAAATACCATCAAAACGTGTAAGAACATCTTTGTTATGATTCTCGCGGGTAATAAACTGCCTGCTGTAGAAGCGCTTACAATAATTCAATAAAAGTTCTAACTGAGAAAGGATTAAGGTTTGGCTATGCTCATCAAGGTTAGCACTAAACTCATTTTCAATATCTTGTACAATATGTGTAATAGTCTCTTTTTCTCTATCAGAAACATGTAAGGCTTCGTGGGTATCATACGAGAAAAAAGTATAGTCTTTCATCGCAGTAGCCAAATTACTCTTACGAATCAAATCCGGGTGGAAGCTCAAACCCCAACCATTAGGAGCTTCTTCATTATAGTTCACAGTCACCTTCTGCCCTGGAGCCAAAAACAACATTGACTTGCCTTGGTAGTCATAGTTCATCCTTCCATAGCGTAAGGAACAGGCAGAAGAGACTTCCTTCATCATGATCAAATATAAGTCAGAAATAAACGTTACACCTTCCCACTTCTGGTACTCCTTTAGCTCACTATAATTTACTAAAGTAATCAAAGGATGCTTGGGACTGGGTAAATTGCTCAATTTGTGCCAGGTGCTAACGGAGTCGATGCGAATCATCTCTTGTTCTTGCATTTGTGAAATCTTCCTTTCTCACTTTCTCAGGCTAAATATACTCCTTTGCTCTAAGATTGTCAATCGCCAAAACACGGATTTTTGTATCAATTCCACGGAAAGCAGGTGAAAATACGATTTACAAGAAAGATAAAGCCTGCATTCTGAAACCAGGTATGCAAGCAAAACGCTATTTTAATACTTCTGGTCCCAATATACCCACAGAACACTATACATTGCCAAGAACAGAATTAATTGCTCAAGGTAAAGATTTGGTCTACAAAAAGCGTTATTTTACCATTTGGGCTCCCAGGCAAACAGGAAAAAGTACTTACTTTCGTCTTTTAGCGACTGAATTGCAAAAAGAAGGCTTCAATGTTTGCCATATAAACTTTGAAAATTATCGTAGTGCAAGCGTTGCAGTATTCCTAAAACGGCTCAATCGTAAACTAAGTGAAGACTGGAAAATACTATTTACGTACCCGTCTCTGCCAGAACTCTTTGAATATATCGATACCATCCAAAAACAAAAATTGATTCTCATTATTGATGAAATAGAAGGGGTAAATTCTGAATATTTAAATGAATTTCTCCATGGAATTCGCAACCTCTACCATTCTCGTGAACAACATTCTTTATACTCCGTCATCCTAGTAGGAGTGTCCAACATAACCGGTATTATCCAAGACAACGCCAGTCCCTTCAATATCGCCGACGAATTAGATATTCCCTATTTTACCAATGCAGAAACCAAAGAACTCTTAGCACAACACGAAAGCGAAACAGGACAATATTTTGACGACATAGTAAAAAATAAAATCAGTAGCATCACTGCAAACCAACCAGGTCTAGTCAACGGCTTTGCCAGACAATTAGTAACCTGGAATGAAAATAAAGATCGGATTACCTATGACGATTACTTGCAAGTAGAAGATTGGTATCTTACAGAAGCAATTGATAAAAATATTGCAAACGTTATCAATAAGGCTTCAAAGCACAAACAATTTGTAGAAAAATTATTATTTTCCGAGAACAAAATTCCCTACTCCATTGGCAAAAAAGAAATCAAAGAACTTCACACTAGTGGCCTTATTAAAAAAGGCGAGGATGGGACTGTAGAATTTTGGGTTCCCTTATACCAAAAAAAGTTATATGACGAGTTCTATCCCTATACCAATGGAGAAGGCAAACGCATCGCTCAGAACATGTTACCGCAATCCTATCTAACGAATGAAAACAAAATTGACT
This sequence comes from Spirochaetota bacterium, assembly GCA_039028475.1. Taxonomy (GTDB): domain Bacteria; phylum Spirochaetota; class Leptospiria; order Leptospirales; family Leptospiraceae; genus JBCCIA01. The sequence continues at coordinate 5,118 of JBCCIA010000019.1, forward strand.
TTGACAAATTATTAGATAGTTATAAAAAGCACATCCAACTGCGTAGCTTTCGTCCCTTCCGTGAAAAAGACGAAAACGGCAACTTCTTATCTATTCCCGAAGCCGCGATGATCTATAGCTTCGAAACTTTTATCAGCATCTTTTTACAAGAGATAGAAGGCAAAGTCTACCGTGAAGCCTATATATCACTTGGCAATACCGATATGATCATCAATGTAAAAGGACAGGAATATTTTATCGAAGTAAAAAAATTCTATAGCCCCTCTCGTTTTGAAAAAGGAAAAGCCCAACTCGCCTATTATTGTAAGCAAGCAGGACTCGGCTCTGGTGTATATATTGTCTTTGTCGAAGATAGCGTTACTGTAGAATCTGTAAAAGAAAGCACACAAACGATCGATGGCATAGAAATAAAAACCTATACCATTCGCTATAATGAAGAAAAGGATTTTACTTGAGTAGGTAAATATATCTAAAACAACTCCGTAGGCGGCCGATTCTTAGAATATTTTTTCAGAATAGCCTTTACCTTATCCACATCAGGCATTTGCAGATCAAAGGTAGAGCGATACGATCCTTCAAATACCTCGACCTCATTGCAACCGAAGCAAACCAAGGCTTTGTATTTCACTTTCTCTACTTCAAACTCTAAGGCAAAGTCAGGATGAAAACCTCCGCAACTTTTAGGGAAAAAGGAACTAGGAGAATAATTATCTTCTTTTTGTAACAAGGCTTGCAAATTAGCCAAATCTTCCTTAGAGAAGGTTAATTTTTCCTTATAAAAAGGAAAACCTGCAATTTTAAAATAAGTCTTCTTGGCCAATTCTTGCTTTAGAACCTTAGCCTCAAAACGTTGGTGTGGCAAACCTTCCCAAAGCGTAACTTCCTTTACCTCACCAACAACCTTTGCAAACTGACAAGCCCCCTTGCACTGCCCTAAAACAAACAATACAGTTACAACTAGAAAACTTCTATAAAATAACTTCATACACGTACAGAATAGGCAATCCAAGGAATGTCCAGTAAAAAAGTAGAGCAACCTAGGCTTTCTTCCCTGCTGCAGGCACTGTAATATCTTTTAAATCCACAAGGTTGTAATTCACATCCTTCTGCTTATAAATACGTTTTCCTAGGTTTGGATAATCAGCCACATCGTTATCTAACCTTTGCCCCACAACAATGCAACGCAGAACCGACTCTCCTGAGTTAAAAATCTTGTGTGCCAAACCACCCGCGCGGTAACCAATAAAATCGCCAGCTTTCACAGAGAAAACTTCTTCGCCAATCGTAGCTTCTGCCTCTCCTTCTAAGATATAAACACATTCTTCTTCTTCGTAATGCTTATGAAACTCAGTAGTTTCTCTACCGGGTTGGACTTCAATGATATGAAAACCAATATTTTTCAATCCTGTTAAGTCACCCAATGATTTGTTAAGTCTCTGTGCATTTGTGTTGAGAAAATGTGTCTTCTTAAGACCTTCATAGGCATCTATTTCTTCTTTACTAAATAAGTATTTGTCCATAATAATTTCCTTTCAGAGTCTGCTTTGTACAATTTTAAAACTCACTCTTTCCACGACAATAGCTTTACAGGGATCAAAATAGTGAAAAATAGATAAAAGCTCATTAAGAAAAGACTAGTAAAAAAGCAATTCTTCCTATTTACTCCCAATTCTTTAGCAAATGTTGGAACGATCGCAGTTGGTTTCGATGAAAAAGATAAGGGTTTTTCTTACGCAAATAACTATACTTAAACTTTTCATTGTCATACAAACGTTCGGTACCACGTAGTTCTTGGTTAGAATTATTGAGAAAACCTTTTTGTTGTGCCAACTCGATAGGATGTGCAAACAACTCGCTAAGAGAAGCATTCGCAAATTCACCAGCAATATAGATATTGCCCTTTAGCTCTAACTCTGTCAATATTTCTTGTGCTAGCTGGCAAAAACGTGTTATAGATACGCCTTTTTTCACTTCAGAGGTAAAAAGTACAAAAGAGAACAAATTGCCTGGGGTCACTACAAATAAATCACCTAGCATATTACGGAAAAATAAGGAAAATTCTTTTTCTGTCAAGTCAGCAGAAAAAGGTACTGTATCGCCAAAACCAAGGTGAACTTTAGGTTTCGCATATGTTAAAAAATCGTAACTCATGGTAAAAGGGGTGTATTTGACACCAAGAATTTTATCACGTAAGGAATACATACCACGCAAAATAGGGTTTATCCAACCATCGTAAGAGAGTTTACCTTCGGGAAAGAGGAAAACATTGCTACCTAGAGCAGCACGTTCCGCCAACACAACCCACTGCTCTGTAACCATTTCTCGCAGTTTGCCTTCCTTGAGTAGCTCACGCGAATTTGCGCGAAAAGGACGCTTTACCGGAATCCCTCCGGTATAATTGATCAGGAAAGGAATGATATTGCTAAAATCTACCAAAGAGAACACCATTTTTTTGATTCCTTTGGCTGGGAATGCATTGCTTAGAAAACGCTTTTGCACAATATCCTCACGCACCGGAAAAACAAAGGTACACGCAGGTTGCATATAGTTGTAAAGACTGCAAAGGACAGCCACATCTAACTCAGCAACATGATTGCCCAGGAAAATATTGGGGAAGGCAGAAGGAATTTCTTGTCTTTTATTGGGAGTATAAACTTCTATGCCTGCAAACAAAAAGCTCGATAAACGATGTACCAAGCGAACAAAAAGTTTGTATAAAAAATTAGGTTTCTTCTCTTGCATCAAGAGCTTCGCAAATGCCAGGCTTTGGGCTGTAAAAAAGTTTGGATTCCTATCTTACCCAAAGTTACCCCTAAACCAGACCCCCTACGCCCTGACCAAGGTAAATTCGGACTCACGCGATCGCAACAATTCCAATAAACGGTACCAGACTCAATCTGCTGTAAAATTTTACTAGCACGATCTTTATCTGGGGAGAATACACCAGAGGTTAAACCATATCGACAATTATTCATTTGCTCTACTGCTTGCACATCACTACTCACCTTCTCAATACCGATCAATGGTCCAAAGCTTTCTTCTGACATCACTCGCATAGTAGAGTTAACTTCTGTCAAGACAGTAGGTGAAAAATAATTGCCTGACCCGACAATGGCCTCTCCTCCTAAAAGTACCTTTGCCCCCTTCTCTTTTGCATCAGCAATCTGTGCTTCTAAAAACTTGATATGCTGTGCTCTCGCTAATGGACCAATATAAGTTGCTTCCTCAAGAGGATCTCCGATTGCAAAGGTTTGTACCTCTTCTACAAAGGCATCTACGAAGTCCTGATAAATTTTTTCATGCACATAAATCCTTTCTACAGAACAACAACTTTGCCCAGTGTTATAAAAAGCTCCATCTGCCAAAGAAGTAGCAGCTGTCTTTACATCTACATCATCACAAACGTAGACTGGGTCTTTGCCACCAAGCTCTAATTGAACCTTCATACGACCGGCAACCTGGCTAGCGATCTTACCACCAGTAACCTGAGAACCGGTAAAGAAAACTCCTTGTAACGGATAGTCTAACATATTTGATGCAACACCACCTGCTCCCATGACAGCAACAAAAGCATTTCGGGGGATTCCTGCCTGCCACAGGAGGGACTGGATTGCCAAACCTGTTAAAGTAGCAAACTCAGAAGGTTTGTAAAAAACGGTATTGCCTGTTAGTAAAGCTGGTACAAATACATTCGCCCCAACGAAATAAGGGTAATTCCAAGCGGATATATTTGCAATAGATCCCAACGGTTCCCAAGAAATACGTTCGCTTAGGTTCTCTTCCTCATGCTCGATAGTTTCTTGCAAACACAACGCAACATTCTCCACAAAAAAATCGATCCTAGGTAGAGTTGCCAATATTTCATTACGAGCTTGTTGGATTGGTTTACCGACTTCTAAAGATAAGGTTTTTGCCAAACCTTCTACATTTTCTTGTAACAACTGGCGAAATTTTCGTATAGCTTCCTGTCGCTTTTCCAAAGGAACACGCAACCATTCCGGGCGAAACTCCTGTGCACGTAACCATTTATCCTGGAGAACCTCCTTAGAGTCACTCTCGATTTCTTGTAGTAACTCTCCATTACTAGGATTAACGACCTGTATCATACTATGTCCTTTTGAATTTGTTGTAAAAAATGGGTAAATAATCTATCAGCAGATAATAGGGAGGTATCATCGTCTTTTTGGAACTCAGGATGCCACTGCACTGCGTAGACAAAATTATCAGCAGAATCTAAACGAATTGCTTCGATAACTTTATCCTCTTTGCTTACCGCCTCTACTAGTAAGCCTTTTCCTAAATCCTTGATTGCCTGGTGGTGTATAGAGATAATAGTAGAAGACTCTATTTGTGGGTAAATCCGGCTGAGTTCAGAACCTTCGCAAAATTCAATTTCATGGTAATTTGTATCATACATATCCCAATTGCGATGTTGTAAGGTTCCCTCCAGCTGCGTTTCTATGTCTTGGTAGAGGGTTCCTCCTAAGGCAACATTGAGCAATTGCAAACCACGACACACTCCTAGGATTGGTTTGTTTTCTTGCATACAGGCTTGTACAAGGGCAATTTCATATTCATCACGAAACTTATCTCCCCTCCATTCTGGGCGTAGGGCTTCTTCCCCATAGGAGAGAGGAGAAACGTCAGAACCTCCCTGCAATACTAAACCATCTATCTCCTGTATATAGCTGTTCAGAGAGATCCCAAGATAGGGACTCGGAATTAAAACTGGTATGTTACCCGACTTTTGGATCCACTGCAACATGGACTCTTCGAAGTACACCAACCGTTTGCCTTTAAAGATCGCCCTCTGCGGATCATGGTGAAAAAAGCAAGCCGAGACACCAATACGTTTCATATCAATGTAGAGCCTGCTGGAAGAGTTGTTGGAAGTCTTGTTTCGAAACAGTTCGTGGGTTTAAACTATGACAAACATCAGCAAAAGCAATGTCTACTAACCTCGGTAGTTGTCTTTCTGCCACTCCAACTTGAGAAAGTTTATCAGGAATTTTTAGCTTTTGCCGCAAATCTTGTAACCATTGCATAAAACCTTCAGGACTCCTATCACCAAGCTCAGCAGCCCTCGCCATAGCCATAAACCTTTCGGGAACGGATTGCCTGTTAAACTCCATACAAACCGGCAATACAATAGCATTCGCAAGTCCATGGTGCAAATCTGCTACAGCAGACAAAGCATGTGCGCAGGAATGGTTCACACCCAATCCTTTTTGAAATGCAATGGCTCCCATCGAAGAAGCTAGTAACATTTGTGCACGAGCTTGCAAATGCTCCTGCGTAGCCCCAACACCCTGTTGTACAAAAGACACACACTTCTCCAGACTCTTAGCTACAAGTGCAATTCCCTCTAAAGCAATCCCATCACACATGGGATGAAAACCCTTTGCAAGGTAGGCTTCTAGACAATGTGTCAATGCGTCGATCCCCGTATAAGAAGTAACTTTCTCCGGTAAGGCAAGTGTCATCATTGGGTCTAGGAATACTTGTTTGGGTAAAAGTCCTGGAGCAAAGAAAATCTTTTTTACCTTAGTCTCTGTATCAGAGACAACAGCGCTACGACCAACTTCACTTCCCGTACCCGCAGTGGTTGGAATCGCGAAGATAACTGGTAACTTTGAGCTATCAACTTCTTTCATGCCTGGTTTGTCTTCGTACTCCAGTATACTACCTAAATGGGTTGCGACAATTGCAATACACTTCGCTACATCCATCGCAGCTCCCCCCCCGAAAGCAATGATACAATCTGCCTTGTGTTCTAGGTAGGCCATTTTACCCGATTCCACATGCGATACCAATGGATTTCCAGACAACTCTGAAAATACCGCACAATCTACTCTAGCTTTTGCAATAGCTTGTAGGGTTTGCTGTAGAATGTCTAATTTGGCAATCTCAGTATCGGTAACCAACAGAGGACGTTGGAAACCATGCTGTTGCAATACAGTTGCAATTTCTTGCATAGCTCCACTTCCATAACGAATAATCGTCGGAAAATTAAATTGAATGACTTCTGACATTTCTCTACCTTTTCATATGATCTCAAAATACCGTTGCAATTCCCAAGAAGTAACAGCCTTTTGCGACTCTCTCCATTCCCAATTGCGAGAAGCGGCAAAATGATCAATGAATTCGCTCCCCAATAGCTCTCTTGCAAGAGACGATTGCCGCATCATTTCTGTTGCCTCTAATAAATTAGAAGAAAGTCTTACTGCATTTTCTACCGCATACCCATTGCCAACGACTGCTTTCTCTTGCAATTGCATGTTTTTCTCGATACCATACAGACCAGATGCAATGCTAGCGGCAACTGCTAAGTAAGGATTGACATCTGCTCCAGCTACGCGAATCTCCACGCGGGTCGATTTTTCACTACCTGGTATAACTCGGTATGCCACGGTACGGTTGTCAATACCCCAAGTTACCTTTGTTGGAGCCCAATACCCCTCTACCAGGCGTTTGTAACTATTGACTGTTGGAGCATAGAGTGGTAAAACTTCTGGAAGACAATGCATTTGTCCTGCTAAAAAATTTCTAAAAATAGAACTCATTGCATTTTCTTTTGTAGCATCATAAAAAGCATTTTGTTGTGATTCTTTTTGCCGTAGGCTGAGATGGATATGTCCACTAGAACCAGGTAACTTTTGGTTCCACCTTGCCATAAAGGTAGGGATGATTCCATAACGAGCAGCAATTTCTTTGACACTCGCTTTGAACAAAACCGCCCTATCCGCTGCTTCCAATGCAGCTGCGTATAAGATACCAGCCTCAAAAACACCAGGCCCTGTTTCCGTGTGTAAGCCTTCCACGGGAACAGCAAACTCGTTTAACTCATCCATGATTGCCGTAAAGTATTCTTGGTTTTGCGCAGAACGTAGTAGCGAATAACCAAACATACCGGGAGTCAAAGACTCTAATTTGGTAAACTGCTTGTCGGCAAGACTCTGTGGTGTTTCTAAAAAGTTAAAGAATTCAAACTCCATTCCCACCATTGGTTCATACCCCATCGCATCTGCTTTGGCAATGACAGCCTTTAAAAGCTGCCTAGGACACACCGGCAAAGGTTTGCCGTCTGCCTGTTGGAAATCAGCAAGAAAAAAAGGTACCTGCGCATCCCAAGGAATCGACCGATAGGTAGATGGATCGATTGTAGCATGGGCATCAGGATAACCAGAATGCCATCCCGTATAAATCCCGTTGTCATAGGTTTCGTCTTGGCAATCCCAACCAAAGATCACATTGCAAAAACCGAAACCATCTTGCAATGCCGATGTAAACTTATCGACATGAATGTACTTTCCACGTAAGACTCCGTCGATATCGGTTACAGCTACTTTGACTTTGTTAGTATTTGTTTTACGAACACTGGCGAGAATTTCGTCTAAATGCATTTGCTTACCTCATGTCCACTATCAAACCCTTAGGGGAAAAGTTCAAACGATTATTCAGTGCCCTAGAGAGAATATTGACCAATGCGAAGCAAAAAAGTATAGAAAAACTGGGACAATACTATTTAGAACTAAGTGTTGTCTCAAAGTAAGAAATTGTCTTTTCCAAACCTTCTTCTAAAGAAATTTGGTTTTGAAACTATAATTTTTCTTTAGCACTCTTTCAGATATTTTCTTTCCTTTGGCTCTGCCCATGAAACTTTGTCGACATATAATCTCCATTGAGTGGTTTGCCGTCTAGATCAAGGCCATTTTTGAAAAACCACTCTGCAATCTCTGGGGTAACATTGCCTTTTTCTACATTCCTCTTCATTTCGTCTAGACCTGCCGGCAAACTTTCAGTTCTACTATCGACAAAGGAATGGGTGAAAGCAGCGTAGAGGATTCTAAAGTTGATTAAGGTCCAGAAAATAGCTATTGCATAAGCAAGTTGTTTCTTATCGAGAACAGTCGCCTTACCAGCAAAAAGGGAAAGCTTGGTGATATAGTCTGCCAAAATTCCCGCATCGGTGGCTTGCATATTACGTGTAAAGTCTGCAAGGTCATAAATACTGTACAAACAAAGCATCGTCCCAAGGAAGATGACAGCGACATTGGCAATTTCTTTACCTGATAAGCTGAAAAGAAAAAATATGCAAGCCCAAATCGTTGCAATACGAAATGCAAGGCTGGATTTTTCCGTGTATAAAAAAGCCAAAGAGATGAGAACCAAACCTAACAAACAAAGCAAAAGTTGAGAATTCTTGCGCGCAAAGCCCTGTTGCAAGAACACACTGCCTAGAAATGTTGTACCAATGTATCCAGCAGAAACAACAATAACAAAGGATAAGCTGAAAAACCCAGTACGAGCCTGGACAAAGCCTGATTCGTGGCCTTGCAAAACAATAGCTTCCACACTACCACCGGTCAATATAGTAGCTAAGGCATGACAGGATTCGTGCAAAAAGACAATCAGATCCTTGAGATAACTCATATAGGTATTGTCCCACAAAGTTAATAGAAATAGAACTACCGCAGCCCCAAAGATAAGTTTATGGTTTTTTTTCTGCATATCAATTTGTCAGATAGAGGTATTTGGGGTCTACCTTGTAAAAATAGTATTTGCCGATTCCATCGATGAGTTCTAAAAAAAAACTCTTATCATTCGCAATATATACTATCGTCTGTACCTGAAATATACCTTCTTTCAAGGTAACTTTTGGAGTTAAACGCTCACCTAAAGAATCAAAAAACATCAGCATAATTTCTTTTTTTTCTTTGTTCTCTTGTAAAATTTTAGGAAAGAGTTTGCGAAAAGAACGTAGCGTTTTATAGCAATCTTTCACTTTGTATTTGCGGTATAGAACCAATTCTCGAGAATAAATACGACACAGCTTACTAGCTCCAGGACTTAGATTCAATTGTATCCGCTTCTTGCTTAGATAAAAAAATGGTGCTTTTCCCTTTTCTTCCACAGGGTATATTGCCGTCGTCAGAACAACTATGGCGATAAAGATGTAAATAAGTGCTTTCATCTAGTATACAATTTTGAGTATTTTCTTAAAGAATAAGTTATTTTCCTTTTCTGCCAGTTGCAATAGTGCCGGCTTCAAAGTCCTAATTTTTTGGATATTTCTCTCTTTGCAATAAAAATGCAAGAGTTTGTCAGCAGTGTTTTGTACATAAATTTTCTTCCCCCGAGCCAAGGAACAACCTTCGCGCGATCTCCCCGATGTAATGAGTACCCGAGCTGCTTCCGTCAAACTACGGTTGAGATATCGCTTCGATGTATTGAATGTATTGAAGGAAGAACTCATACGCAAATAGCGAACCGCCATACGGTACCTGTGCCTATCACGTAGGTATATTCCGTACAGATACAAAATATCCATCTTCTGTTGGTTGCTCAAGCTTACTTGTGAGGCATACTTATGCACATAAGAAGGCATTTTCTTTGGTACCTGTTTTAGTATATAGACCAACTTGAAGACGGGATTGATTCCCGATAACTCAGACAGGCAATATTTCAAGCCTGCTTTGTCCTTGATTTTCAGCTTGATATAAAAGATAAATCGAAATAAGTGAAAATTTGGTTCCGTATTGTACAGAGTAAGCAATTGTTTGGTAGACTCTTCATCCGTTTTACTCGCCAGTGGCAGTACTTTGCTGGCAAGCTCTTCATTGAATGCAAAGCGCTTTGCCATTTTCTGAATTAGCTTCTTGGTATACTTTCTGCGACTTTTGCGGGGAGGGTATTTTTCATTCAAAATGAAAATATCTTCATACATGGAGAATTTAGCATACAAATAGAACAAACGATGGATAGCAATGCGACGAATTCTAGTACGTGGTCTAGACTTCTTTAGAGTGTTTTCATACAGAACAATAGAGAAACGAGGAGCTATTTTTTCTATTGTATATGCCTGTTCAAACATAGCTTTGGCATTTGCAGCAAAAACCGAGCCGCAATATAAAAAAGACAATAAACAAAGTAGTATTCTTTTCATACGCTTCAAAACATCGTTGAGGAATGTATTACATCTTCTTCTTCCAGTGGAATTTCTGGCTCTGACTTACATTCTTTGGTAGGTGGGTGGGCTTGCGTAAATATCTCTCTTTTCACTTCTGTACAATTGCAATAGCTAGCCAAACTACCAGTATCCGCACATATTGTTAACCATTTTGCTTTTTTGCTAAATGCAAATTTGCGTTTCTCTAGAATATCAAGTTCATCTACCTCTTTCGCAACAGCTCCCCACAAAGGTGCTGCCAGTCCAGAACCGACCCCCATTGGTCCCATACCAAACGAAGAGTTGTCATAGCCTACCCATACTGCCATTGCCAAATTAGGTCTAGTGCCTACAAACCAAGCGTCTTTGTAATCATTTGTAGTCCCTGTTTTCCCTGCCACAACGCCTTTGTAACCAAGACTTCTAACTTGGCTCGCCACACCACTACTACGCATTAGACTTACCATCACCTGTGAGGTATCTGCAGCAATTACGCGCCGTTCCGGTGGGATATGCAAATGAAATTCGTCTTTGTCTTCTGATGTATAGATTACCTTTCCAGAAGCAGAAACAATTTTCTTGATCAAGTAAGGCCTTTTGATCATGCCATCATTGGCGAAAGCAGAGTAGGCAGTTGCCATTTCTAATGGAGAGATTTCCACAGAACCAAGAGCTACAGAGAGATCGCTACGGTAACGATTCTTCAACTCCTCTTTATCTGGAAAAAAGAACTTGGAAAAGTAATCCTTGACTGCCGGCAAACCGAGTTTTTCCACAATTTGCACAGCTACTGTATTTTTAGATTTTACCAGTGCCGTTCTAAGAAAGATTTCTCCATCATAGTCATTGCCATAATTGCTAGGCGCCCAGTCTTGTCCGCCGTTCTTACCTTTGTAAAAGGTTTGTGCGTCCAATACCTTCATCCCAGTATTGTAAGTTCCCGTATCGATCGCCGCAGCATAGACCACTGGTTTGATAGAACTACCCGTTTGTCGTTTCATTTGGATGGCACGGTTGAACTGGTTGGTAGAGCTAAATTTGTCTCCTCCACCATGCATAAATAGCATTTCCCCTGTCTGTGGGTCTATCCCTACAACTGCCGCTTGCAGCACCGGTTCCGCTTCCGGTTTCTGTTCTTTTTTCAAAAGCCATTTCTTACGTATCTTTTTGTCATTTCTTCTTTTTTCCATGTAAGAGGCGATAGATTTGATAACTGCTTTTTGGATTTCTACATCAACGGTAGTTTCAATACGAAAGCCCCCTTCATAATAAATATCTTTATCTGGATTGATAGACAACAGGATTGCCCGGATATGTTCGGTTACATAAGGAGCTTCGTCGAGACGACTGCCAAAAACGGTCTTATGCTGCGGTTTTTTGAGTTCCATGTAAAAGCCTTGGATCTGTGCCATATATCCAGGACGTATGACCTTGTTGTTGATAAGCATCGCAGTCAAAATGCGGAATCTTTTTTTAGATAGTTTTGTATTTTTAAAAGGTGAATAACGATTTGGAGCAGAAGGCAACGACGCGAGTAAAATCATTTCTTTGGTATCTAGCTTTTTCAGCTCTTTTTGGAAGTAATACTTGGCAGCATTCTCAAAACCAAATGCACCATGTCCAAGATATACTTGGTTCATATAAGCTTCTAAGATCTGCTTTTTTTGCAACTTCGACTCGATGGCGAGTGCCACAAATGCCTCGTGAAACTTACGCAAAAGACTCTTTCTTCGGTCCTTTATCAAAATCCGAGCGAGTTGCATTGTAATGGTAGAGGCACCTTGTGAATATTCCAAAGTTGCGACATTTTTAAAAAAAGCCCGCACAATGGCAACATAGTCGATCCCACCGTGGTGGTAAAAATCTCGATCCTCTACTGCAAGTAACATCTGTATCAGTTGTGGTGGGTATTCACTTAGTTTTGTTGTTCCTGTTTTTTTTTGGTATATTTCTGATAGTACCTTACCATTTTTATCGTAAACGATGCTCGGTTTGTTCTTGGACAATTCGCTGAGTAAGGAACCCAACTCTTCGGTTGCATTGGAATAGCCTATTACAAAAACGATTGAAAAAACCAACAAGAGCAAAAAGGCTAGAATGGCAGAAATAAAAGCCGTCCGGGAGCGTAAAAAAAGTGGGATGTGTTTTTCCCATAGGTAATCGCGGGTAGAGAGAAATTTATTTGTAGTAAAATCTGTTTCCGTTTCAGCTAGGTCTGCTTTATCCACAGGAGGCTTTTCTACTGGGAAATTCGTATCTTTTGTTTCGGGCTGAATTGTATCATTTTGCCGCCATAGCTCTTCTTGCACGGCTCGGTGCTTAGCTGTGTCTTCTGGGAATTTCTCTACCGGAGGTGGGGGCATACTAGCCGGAGTTTCCTCTTGCGGCAGTTCGCGGGCGGCGTCTTTTTGTTCGACTCCTTCCCCTTCGCCTTTTTTTTGCCTTCTCTTATCTTCTATTTTTGCTTCGAGTTCTTCAGCGATTGTGGGCTTTTTTTCTTCTTTCGCTAGCTCAGCTTTTTGTGGAGATTCTTTTATCGCAACTGGAGGAACAGGAATAGGATCTTCTTTTTTGGGGGCAGATACCTTTAAATGAGTAACTTCTTTGCAATGAACACATGTAATTTTGTAGAGACCAGGCTTTTCAGGAAATTTAGACAATTTAGAAGGCTGTCCGCAATGGGAACATGTGAAGCTGCCTGTCTGGATTATGTCTTCTAAAAATACAGTATTCACCCTATACATATCGGTAAGTATACAAAATATCCTTATGGAGATAAATGCTCTGTTTTTTTTTGGAAAGTTTTTTTTGTCTACTTTTGGGGGTAATTTGGTTTTCTTAGGACATTACAAGCGCAGTAACAACAAACCGTCGCCATTTGTATACAGTGTCCAAGGATAGTTTGCATTTTTTGCTTTCTGCCACAACTCTTGCACAGCCCTATCAGAAGGCTTTGTAAATTCCTCTGGCAAGATACGTCCATGCCACAATACATTGTCATACAGAAGTATACTTCCCTTCTGTTCAGGAGATTGGCTTATCGCATCAAATAAAGCTGGGTAACGAATTTTATCGCAATCCACAAAAATAAAGTCATATCGTTCTTTTGCCAAAACCTCTTGTATATACAGTAAGGCATCTGAAGTTACAAAAGATACTTGCTCGGGCTGAATTTTTGCTTGGGCACAATACTGTTTTGCCTTCTCTTGCACTGCAATTTCTCGATCTACACTAGTGATTTGTGCACCACTTGCCATTGCGGAAAGCATCCATAGTGTAGAATAACCAATAGCAGTTCCCAATTCTAGTATTTTTTTAGGTTGGAAACGCTGGATCAGTTCTTGTAAAACTGGTCCTGCAAGAGGAGAGAGGATTGGCAGCCTTTGGCTCTTGGCGTACCTTTCCATTTCTTGCATTACGGGGTAAGGTCGGCTGAGAAAGTTTTCACAGATATAGTCCTGTAGGTTTTCAGGGAATAAAGCAGGTAGTTCTTTCAACTATTCCTCCGGTAAAAAACAGTGTATTCTTCCTTCCAGACTGGGCGGAGTCTTTTGCTTCACTGTATGGCGTATATAACGATTCGAATAACGCTTGGAAAAATGGATCAATACCAGCTTTTCGTTCTCTAAGCGGTCCGCTTTAGCAAAAATTTCATCCAGATGCGTATGCCCCCACTCTCGGCTAGCCGCAATCCCTCTCTCTTCGTCTATGTAGGTGCATTCCATAAATAGAATTTTCGATTTGCGTACATCCTCGTATTCCCATAGATAATCACTCCTAGTATCTCCTGAAAAACTCACAATAGGGATCTGAATGACTTCTGTAATCTCAACTCCCTGTTTTTTCAACTTGAGAATTTCTTCACCAGCGATTCCCTGGAATTTAGCTTTTAACTTTTTTCTAGTTTCATATACTGTATAACCCTGCGATGCAACCCGGTGAAAAGTTGGGTAAGAGGTAAAAGAGTATTGTGAATTTAGCGGGTACATTTCACCAGAACGACATACCTGCATTGTATAGTTGTAGGGAAAATCTTCCATTTGTGAATATAGAGCCAAAATTTGTTGCATTGGCTCATACATGACCTCTGGTAGGTAGATCTTTGGCGGTTTGAGTTTCCTGAGAGAACGTTGTGATATGTAGTAGGGAATACCTGAGGCATGGTCTAAGTGGCCGTGGGTAATGAGCAAATTGTCCATATGCAGAGAATTGCTGGGAAAGCCACCAATATCAAATAGCAGGTTGAGATTTTGGCAGGCAATGGAGGTGCGGATCCCTCCCTCAGAGATCCCGCTAAATTTCAATCCATTGTGAGAAAATGCGACTCTCAATTTTGGGGGAATTGGTAGTCTGGAGAGATAACCTTATATTTCTCAGGAAACTTGCCTTTTAGAACAGATTTGGGAGCTACAAGTATAGTTTTCAATTTTTTCTGGACAAAGTATTTTTCTCCTACCCGCCGCAAGTCCTCTAAGGTAACTTTTTGCATTTTCTTACGGTAGTTCTTCAGATAGTCCTTTGGCATTTTGTCTTCGTCAAAACGCAATTGGTTACTGACAATCTTCATTTTATCGCTAAATAGAAAGACAAACTTGTTATTGATCGCTCCCTTGGCTTTTTGCAGTTCCTTCTCAGTGATTTTTGCAAAGGTAGACTTGCTAAGTATCTTCTGCATCAAATTGTATACTTCAATCAGACTTTTGTTTTTTGTCATGGAGTAGGCATAAAAAACCCCATAGTTGGCTTTGAATAGAGGAAAGCTGGTAGCAGAATAAGCAAGTCCCCTTTCGACTCGAATTTGCTGCATCATGTAGGAATTGAAACCACCACCGCCCAAAATATAGTTTAACAACTGCAAGGCGTAGAAATCGGGGTGGTTGTGCTGGGGTAAAGTACCTACCATGAGAACCATCGATTGGTTGACTTTTCGATCCACCAAGAACACTTTGTCCTTTACTTCTGCAAAACTTTTACTGATTTCAGCTTGAGAAATAATCTCCTTTTGGTAGGTTTCACCGGATTTCTCCGCAAATGTAAATATAGAACGAATGTCTTGTTTTAACTCTTTTGCAGCAAACTTACCGACAACGCGGATAACCTTGGGGTTGTTTTGTATGATACTATTCCAATAGTTTACGATTTGCTCTTTGCGTATCTGCTTTACTGACTCAATAGAAGCTTCTTTGACAGTTTTGGTCTTGCGGAATACCAGTTCTTTTGCTTTACGAAAGGCAATCGACTCTGTTCTATCATTGCGTCGTTTGATATCCTATATAATATCTCGTTTTGCTTTGGCAAAGGCTTTGTCTGTGAAAGCTGGCTGGAGGATCAGCTCTCGTATTAGGTTCATCACCTCTTTTTGATCACGGGTAAGAAAGGAGACGCTGAGAGAAATATAACTCAGTCCTGCGGAAATTTTCAACTTAGCCCCGAGAGACTCTAGTTTGCTGAGAAGTTTTGCCTCTGGCATTTTGGTAGAACCACCAAACTTCAATGTGTCGGCCAGTAATGCAGGGATCTCCAAATGAGTATTGGCAGTATAAGCCTCTCCCCCGCGGATGGATATAGTCAAAAAGGTAATCGGAAACTTTGCCGAAGAAAGAGCATAGTACGTAATGTCCTCTGACAAGGCTTCTTTTTCAGCCTCTGGTATATTGACTTGCAGTTCTTTAAAGCGCAAATCTTTGACGAAATCTGGATGCGCTAGAACGATGCTAAAGGGCAGAAGCGCAAACAACAATAGAAGTGCTTTTGTGAACAATCGCTTATTTTTTTGCATGTTTCTTTTTCCTTTTTCTTGTATCTACGAGATTTCCAACTGTTACATTTTCACGGATCAGGTATTTTTTAGCGACCTTCTGTATGTCATCTGGCTTGATATGGTATAGATTCTCGTAGGCTTTAAAGAGATTCGCCCAATCACCTGTGATAAGTTCATAGTAACTCAGTAGGTCTGCCAGGGTTGCGTTATTGTCTATGCCGCGAAAAAAGCTAGCAATCAACTTATTTTTTATTAGGTCAATTTCTTTCTGCTCTATCTCGCCTTTTTTGATCCGTTCCAGTTCCTCCCATATAGCCGCCTCTAGCTTCTTAATATCAGCGTCAGAGTTTGGTCTTGTATATATGGTAAATAGGTTGGAATACCGCTCTCCAGGGTCTCCATTCCAAGCATTGATGGTACGTGCGAGCTTATCCTGTAGGACGAGACGTTTGAAAAGACGGCTGCTAGCTCCTCCTGTCAGTAAGAGATCAAGCACATCAAAAGCACTGTTGTCAGGGTGTGGAAAGGTAGGCTTGTGCCAGCCCATCATAAATATCGGGCTGCTAGGGTATTTTACGGTAACGCGTCTTTCTCCCCATTCATAGTTTTCTTGCGTACGAATTTCGGGTAAGTCTTTGGAAGGTTGTAGGCCGGAAAAGTAACGCTTGACTATCATCTCAGTTTCTTGGAAATTCAAATCCCCTACAATGGCAATGACCATATTGTTGGGTGAATAGAACTTTCTAAAATATTTCTTGGTTTCATAGATGTCCAAATAAGGAATATTGGGGGCATAGCCAATTACTGGCATGCGATAGGGGTGCTGTTCAAAGGCAGCACCGATAAACTTCTCACGCAAAACACCAATTCCACGGTTGTCTACACGCATACGACGCTCCTCCATCACGACATTTCTTTCGCTGTAAAAACCACGTAAGATGGGGTTTTTCAGACGGTCCGATTCTATTTTTGCCCAAAGTTCCAAACGATTGGCTGGCAACTGGATCTGGTAGTTGGTTACATCGGTGGTGGTATAGGCGTTGAAACCTACCTGACCGTTTTGGGTATAGATTAGGTTGTCTTCTGACTTGATGACATAACGCTTTTGGATGTCTTCATAGATTTTCACGCTTTTTTCGTGTTCTTTGATTTCTTGGTTTAGCTCTTCTGGTACTTCCGCTCCGATACTGCGGTATTTACGAGCTTCTAAGCGCAATTTATCCAAGGCACTGCCGTATTTTTTCAACAATTCGTGGTATTTTTCTTCTTTGGCAAAGTTTTTTGTACCAATGTTTTTCGTTCCTTTGAACATCATATGTTCTAACATGTGGGAAGTACCAGCAATATCTGGAGTCTCGTCGACGGAACCCACTTTGAACTTGGTATAGAGAGCTAGGGTAGGAGAATCCGTCCTTCGCATCATAATTAAGGTCAACCCATTGGAGAGAGTGACTTTTTTGATGTCTTTTTTCATCTCATGGGTTATATTTTGAAACAAACCCTCTGCCATCACTGGTAAAGAGCAAACAACTAGCAATAAAAGATATGCAATGATTCTCTGCAAAAGCGGCTACCCCCTGTACTTGCAGGTACAATATATCTAGAGGTTTTTATATTGTCTGTAAGAAAATTTTCCATAGAGTTCGGATAAAATTTATTGTATACCATGCCCTCAAAGTCCCCCGAAGGGGGACTTGAAGACTCTGATCTGGAAAATTAAGGGTTACTCCAGCCTGGCTCGCAAATATTTGAGCTGTTTGTGCAACAACTTATGGTATTTCTTACGGCGTTTTTTGTGGTAGGTTTTGCTTGAATAAAAGATTTCTATAATTTTTGGGTCTCGATACGCCACCTTGCCGCCGGCACTCGACCGACAAGATTTCCCCTATATACTCTATTGCAAAGGTTTATGGAGAGTTTTCTGTATCTTCTGATTCTACAGAAGCTTCATTCTGTTCAGGATTGCCGTTCAAGTATAGATCTTCCTGCACCTCTATAGCCAAATCCTGTTGCTCCCTTGATTCATTACCAGGAGTGTCCTCTTCCCCTACTTCTTCAATGGCTTCTTGAATTTCATCTTCCTCATGGATGACAATGGATTCTGACTCCACCTCCTCACCCTCACCTTTAAGTTCCACTTCCCCCCACTGGCTCTGGCTTTCTTCTTGGACTCCCAATAGGTCTTCCTTAGGAATCAACAACTCTTCTTCTTCGGTAAAAAGCTCTCCACCAGAAGAAACTTCCTCATCTTCAGCCTTGGGGTAATTCTCTATATCCTCTTGGTCATCGACACTTGCTTGGCTAAACTTGCTTTCTAATTCTTCCAGGTTTTCAAAGTTGAGCTCTTTGATTTCCGCTGGGGGTGGCAGGTCGGCGAGCTTATTCAAACCGAAATGCAACAGGAAATCTTTGGTGGTTCCATACAATGTAGGGCGCCCCGGTACTTCTTTCTGGCCAACGGCTTTGACAAGCTTTTTCGAAGTCAAACTGGTAACAATCGCTCGTGAATTGACACCACGAATTTCTTCGATTTCCGGTAAGGTTATTGGTTGTTTGTAGGCAATGATAGCGAGGGTGTCAAGGGTGCCTTTAGACAAAGTCTCGCGTTTCTTTTCACGAAAGACCTTATTGAGAAATTCATAATAGATTGGATTTGTAACAAATTGGTAGCCATTTGCGATCTCGACAAGCAAAAAGCCCCCTTCCTTTTCTGTATAATCCAGGATCAATTCATCCACAATATCACGAATTTCAGATTTCTCCAACTTTGTCGAGGAAGACAAATGTGACAGCTTTACCGGTTCTGCTGATAAGAATATAAGGGATTCGAGAAGACCTTTGTAGTAAAGTCTTCGCTGTTGTTCACTGGCAAATGTCATGTGGCAGGAATGAGTTTTATATCACCAAAAAGCTTGTGTTGGAAAATCGCTAGCAATTTCTGCTTTACCATTTCTAAGATAGCGAGAAACGATACAACAACATCCATTGATTCAGGGTTTTCTTCATAAAATATTTCTGAAAAATGCAGTTCACCCTTTTCGACCAGCGCATTGGAAATAAATTCAATTTTATCGCTTACGGAATAGTCTTGCGTCGCAATCAGGATGTCAGGGTCTTCTAAATTTACAGGAGTATCTTGCAGTATGGTATTGAAGGCGGCTATCAAGTCGATAAGGTTGACATCCAACCAAACATCTTCATCTGTAGCAAAATCTAAGATTTGGTTTGATTCTCGTTTGAATACCGAAGATGCAATTTTCTCCATATCGGATAGCTTGCGTCCCGCTAACTGGAATTTCTTGTATTCCAACAATTTATCGACAAGCTCTTTTGGTAGAGGAGGTTCGGTGTCCTCTTCTTCATAACCAGGGTCTGGCAATAGGGCTTTCGATTTCATATATACCAAATTAGAAGCCATCATGGTAAATTCTGTTCCAAGATCTAGCGATACAGTGTCTGAGAGCTTCAAGAAGCTCAGAAAATCACGGGTAATGCGAGACAAGGATACATTGAATATATCTACCTTATAACTCTCAATAAGTCCCCATAAGATCGACAAAGGACCTTCGGAATATCCCCCTTCTTCATTGTTCCACCTGACGAGAAAGGGTACCGTTTTCTGTTCGCCAAGACCAGGTTCCATTTCGATAGAACGCTAAATCCCCAAGGCTTTTGCAGCTGCCTGTTGTAACCTTTCTGGTGGAAACGGCTTTACCACAAAATCTTTTACTCCCATTTTAATTGCCTTCGCGAGTAAGTCTTCCTGTCCCAAGGCAGTTACCATAATCACTTTTGCTTTAGGGTCCATTTTGATAATTTCACCCGTAGCTGTGATTCCATCCTTTTCACGCATCGTAATATCCATTGTAACGAGATCGGGACGGAGGGCTTTGTACTGATCGATAGCAATATTGCCATTTTCTGCTTCACCAACAATTTCGTGTCCTGCAGCGACCAGAGCATCCTTTACCAATGTTCTCATGAACTTTGCATCATCTACAACCAAAATTCTGGCCATATTAATTCCCTCTTTCTTTTATAATACGTATAATATTGGGGACTATTTCGTCAAGTGGTACAACTGAATCAATCGCACCAAACTCAATAGCCTGCCTGTTCATTCCATATATAACAGATGTTTTTTCATCTTGGGCAATAGTGGCAGCACCTGCTTCTTTGATTTTTTTCATAGAAGTAGCACCATCCTTCCCCATCCCGGTCATAATAATTCCTATCATACCAGAGTTATATAAGGTTAACAAACTTTCCAGTGTTACATCGACGGAAGGCCTATGTCCATTTACCTGTTGGCCTTTATCCAGTTCAATGTAAATATTTTTTTCTCTTTTACGGACTTTCATATGAAAGTCTCCTGGAGCTAAATAAGCAAAACCTTTTTGCACCACTTCCCCATTTTCCGCTTCTTTTACCTTTACATGCGAGAACTCATCCAATCTCTCCGCAAACGCTTTTGTAAATCCCGCAGGCATATGCTGTATAATAAATATAGGCAAATTAAAATTCGCAGGGATTTTCTGAAACAAACGATGCAAGGCATTGGGTCCACCAGTAGATGCCCCAATCGCAACCGCTTCGACTGCGGTTTTTCGTATATCAGGAAAATTACCTACTTTTACTTTGATCCGCTTAGGTGGTTTTTGCAGTTTCTTTTCATAGAAAAAACCACGTATCTTTGCTTTTAATAAGGAACCTATATCTTGCAAATCCATCTTAATAGCACTAGACGGTTTCGGGACAAAATCATAAGCTCCCAATTCTAATGCTTGGAATGTCGCCCGAGCTCCTCTTTGGGTAAGCACGGATAGCATGACAACTGCTACTTTGATATTCTTTTCGCGTATTTGCTGCAAAGCAGTCAAACCATCCATAACAGGCATTTCTACATCTAGGGTAATTGCATCTGGGCGTAACCTTTCCGCTAACTCCACACAATCCACACCTGTCTTGCCTGTAGCAATGACCTCTATATCTCCTTCAGATTGCAGTAAATCAGAAACAATGCTCCGAACTAACGGAGAATCGTCGATTACTACTACCCTGATTTTTTTCTTAACCTCAAACAATGCTCTGCCGCTCCATTTTTCTTATGGTAGTTTGTCAATCAGAGCAATCAACTCATCAAAATCAGGGAGAAAGATGAGATTTCCTATGAGGTTGCCCCCATCATAAATGAATTCGGTGTTCATACTTAAAAATTTGGTTTTCTCGGGTTTAACGGAATCTAGTACAGCACGCAGATCTCCATGATTTACTTCTGGTACAGACGGCATAATCTGAGACTTCGATTTGTTAGAGAGTGAGTTAATGACACTTGCACAAACGATATTAGAAATTTCAACCAAAACGGAAAGGGTATCTTCCGAGAGCTTTTTCGCAAGATCAGATTGGCTTTCTTGCAATAACTGACTCGCCAGTTCCCTACCCTGCTCTTCCGAGATAATCATAAGTAAATTTCCATTCATATCACCGTTCATACGAATTTTCAAACCAACCAAGGCCTCGTCTGAATAGCGCAGTTCATCTACCAAAAGGTCTTTGTCTGTCAAGGTAATCTCAGGCATGTACAACTCAACATTAGAACCTACCAGTTGGGATAATACGAGGCCTGCGTTCATCATTCCTGTATTCACAACCGACTCTAGCTTACGAATCTGATCTTTGGTCATCAAATCTGCAATTTCCTTGCGTTCACTGACAATAGAATCGGTACGTTCACGCATCTGCTCGGCAATATTCTCACGAATTTTCGCGTTGAGCTCTTCATCCGTCAGACCTGCTGCATCTTCCATCCCAGAGGTGGCAGGCGGAGTTTCACTTTTTACGTTCTCTACGGGCTCTGGTTGTGAAGGCGGCGGGGTTTCAGGTTGTTGCACAACTATTTCTTCTGGTTCCGGCTTTGGTTCAGGTCTCTTACTAACAGGAGTTGGAGCAGAAAGCTCTTTTACAGGTTTTTCACCTGTCGACAAACTATCGTAACTGGCGGATGCCTCAAAATTGGGAAGAGGTTTCTCAGCGCTTGCCTTTTCCTCTAACTCCTTTTTCGCCAATGCTTGGTTTTGTTGGATCTGTTGTAGCCTACGCTGTTTTTCTTTCTTGCGCTTTGAGCGGGTAGCTTCTTGGATCTCTACCAGCTTGGTATTGTAAATATTTGTAGAATTGAGAGTTTTATAGATTTGGTTCGATTCATTGAGGTCGATCGAGCGGGAAATGTTGATGCGATTCATTTCTTGCCCCTTCAACTCACTACTCCTACGCAGCATTTCCTGGTTAGAAGCAATTTCGATAAGACCGGTTATGTCTAAAACAACAATGATAGTTCCATCTCCCATGAGGGAAGCCCCGGTAATGCCTCCAATATTGCGGAAGTTTTTTTCTAAAGTTTTGATGACTGTTTCATGCTTACCTATAAGGTCATCGACGATGAAACCTAGTTTGCGCGAATTAAAATTTACGATGACTACAGGAAACTCATCCACAGACTCATTTGTCGAGAGGTGTAGTATTTTATTCAAACGGTAGATCGGCAGGACTTCCCCGCGTAGATTGATAATTTCATGGCCTTCCAGCGTATTGATCTGGTCTTTTTGTACGCGGATGGTTTCAAAAACCTCAGAGAGGGGAAAGGCATAGATCTCTTCTTCCATAGATACAAGAATCGACGGAATGATCGCCAAGGCTTGTGGAAAACATAAGGTGAAGGAAGTACCAATGCCCTGCTGCGTATTGATAAGAATTTTTCCTTTGAAGTCTTGGATGAGCTTATTGACCACATTCATCCCTACACCTCTACCAGAAATATCAGTAACTTCTTGGGAGGTAGAAAACCCTGGAGCGAAAATAAATTGGTAGATATCGTTATCCGAAAGACCAGAAGCCTCCGCAGAGGTAACAAGCCCTCTTTCCATCGCTTTGTTGAGAATACCCTCTTTGTTTAAACCTTTTCCATCATCGCGGATTTCTACCATGATGTTATTGCCACCTTGGTAGGCATTCAATTCAACAGTTCCATACTCTGGTTTGCCAACTTTGACCCTGTCTTCCGGTTCCTCAATCCCGTGGTCGATGGAATTGCGGATTAGATGCAATAGAGGTTCACCGATCATATCTACGACTTTTTTGTCTAGCTCCGTATTTTCACCCAATAGATTAAGCTTAACTTTTTTATTCGTTTCAATGGATAGGTCGCGTACCAAACGTGAAAAGCGGCTGAACACGCTACCTATTGGCACCATCCGTGTGTTCATGATGCCTGATTGTAGGTCTTTCGAGATTCGGTTTATCTGGTCTATTTTACTCTTTAGCTCGGCAAAAATTACGTCATCGCCAAACTTACGTATCATGTCATCGTAGATCTTTTGAAAACCAGAATTAGTGATCACCAATTCACCGACGTTATTCATCAATTGGTCTAGCTTCTCTGAGGAAACCTTGATACTTTTCAAGGTAACCTTAGCAGCACTGTTCGCACCAGAATCGTCCTTTGTTGGTTGTTTCTTTTGCTGAGAACGTGAACCATAGCCGTTAGCAGGAACATTAGAAGGTTTCGCTGGTACATCTACGCTAGTAGATTTTTTGGGTATGTAACCGTTAGAAGCAGGAACTTTCCTCTGTTTTACAAGGATAACCTCTACCATATCTACAAGAATTTCTTTTTTGATTTGATTGGGTTGTAGGGGAGTAATGGCAATGAAGGTAAGGTGGTTTTTATCGGTACCGGTCTCCAACTGTTCTAGAGGTGGGTCCGATTTGTAGATACTCGCATGGTTTTTTAAATTTTGCAAAATTAAGGTAAAACGCAAACCTTTCATAGGAGTATCAGCTTTGAGAGTCACATAAATATCGTAAGCAGGAGCTTTTTTAGTCTTTATCTCTTCTTCCAACTCCGCATTTTCATCGTTATCTGTGACCAAAGGAACAATGTCATCATCCGTTAGTGGTTTGTCCTCTCCTACATCATGACGAGCTACCAGAACGCTTTCTACCATATCTACAGAGATGTCCTTCTTGATCTCAAACTCATCCATTTCAGTAAGAAAGACAAAACACAGTACAGAAATTTCACCACCCGATGACTCTAATTCGGCTTCATCTGGAACAGATTTGTATACAACTCCTTTATCCTTAAGGTTCTGCAAAATAAGTGCATAGCGCAAGCCCTTCATTTGCGTATCTTTCCGTAGGGTAACGTTTACATCATAGGCTTTAGCCGAACGCAAACGGCATTCCTCGCGTATTTCCTCTAATTCCTCATTGGTCAAATCAATTTTTTTGACATCATCACTGGAGGAAGCAGGTTCCATATTTGCTGTTTCTTCGCTGGTACTTGTGGTTTCACTAACTGGGGCAGGAGCTTCTGCTTTGTCCTGTTGCACTTCAGTTGTAGCTGACTCACTCGCAGGAGCAGTGCTTGTTTCTTGGGGTGCAGCTTTTGCGGGGGCACCACCTAGATGGGTATTCTCGTAGTCTACCAACTTAGCGATCATATCGTCAAAGGAAGTTTCTATCTTTTCTCCCTCTGCAACAGCATCTATGACGCTTTTGATCAAATCAAAACATTTGAATAGAAGAGAGACCAGATCCGTATTGATGCCAAGACTACCTTCGCGGATTTTCTGCAGAAGGTTTTCCATTTTATGGGCCAAATCTGAAAGGTTGTACAATCCAACAAAGGCAGCA
The DNA here is from genome assembly GCA_039028475.1 of Spirochaetota bacterium. Classification (GTDB taxonomy): domain Bacteria; phylum Spirochaetota; class Leptospiria; order Leptospirales; family Leptospiraceae; genus JBCCIA01. The sequence goes on from JBCCIA010000019.1 coordinate 29,525, forward strand.
GAACTTTTCAACGAATGAGCCGCTCGAAAAATATCGTTGATAATCTCTGGATTGCTATGGTCCTCTTCTAACAATAATAAGTTAGAGTTTAGCTCCTCGATCTGGTCTTCAGATTCTTCAAGAAAAATTTCAGTGTATTCGCCTAATATTCCGGACAAGTTTTTTTCCCTCTTCTGCTTTATTCTTGGCTTTCATCCATAAGCTTTTCC
>JBCCIA010000020.1:0-29569 GCA_039028475.1 Spirochaetota bacterium
ATCTTATAGAATCCCGTGGGGGATGGTTGGGGCTTGTAGGTATAATGGAAGACTTTTATTCTGATTCTTTTACAATGGATAAGGGGGACACATTGCTTCTTTACACTGACGGTATGAGTGAGGCGAGAGAAAAAAATTCCAACCAAATGATTAACACCAGTGGACTAGAAAAATTCCTCCAAGAACATGGAAAACTTTCTGCTAAAGAAATAAAAGAAAAACTCTTACACTTCTTGGATGATTACCACAATAATGATGATATAACTTTTATGATTGTAAAAAAAGTAATATGATAGCAGCAAGGGAGTGTTCCGCTCTGGAACACTCAAAAAACAAAGCACAAAAACAACATTTACTCTCATCACATCATTTAAATTACTAAAAAATAAATTGCCTGTTACTAGCTGTTTTTAGCTTGACATTTTACTAGGTTTGGATTTTAATACTCCAGAATTTATAATTCCTCTTTTTTGGAATAAGGTCTTATAGATTTGCCTAGTATTTATGGAAACAAACTCAGAAACAAACAACCAACCACCTAAGAAGAATACCTGGAAATTGATTGGAGTTACTTCTACAATCGTTCTCCTGGCGTCCTTGGCATTGTACGTAGGACTGATTTTGGTATCGTATGGCAGCAAAACCATTGATCCCAAAACGGGAGCAAAAACCTTCCACTCCAACCCTAGTTTTGTCAGTAACCTACCTTTGAGCGATTCAATTTACGACTTTTTTCGTGGACTTTTCGGAGACAAGGCCATTGAGATAAGTGGTTCTGACAAAGAAATGTCTAGTTTAGAGTCCTTGGCGGAAAATAGCTTTCGTTCTTCTACATGGTTCTCCGACTACAAAACAATGAAAGCGAATGTGCAGTACTACAACGAGATCCATCCCTTTATTTACGGTATGAAGGGTGGGGTGAAAAATACTGGTGAACTTGTCTCTCTCTGGAGTGATAAGAGTAGGCGAGAACGAGTGAAGGAACTTCGCTCGCTAAACCCATCGGTCAAAATCATTCCTACTATCTTTCGCTGGGAAAACAAACGGGAAAAGATCACCGAAAACATTGGTATGAAGGGTAGAACTGATATCCGTGATAAGCACATCAAAACGATAGTCGATGAGGTTGTTAAGTATGATTACGACGGTATAGATATCGACTATGAAGGGATGACTTGTGAAAAAAAGGTCTATTTTGAAACCTTTATCAAAAAACTTGCAAGTGCTCTACATGCAAAAGGCAAGCTACTATCAGCTGCAGTGCACCCTAAAACACCGGCAAAAACGGCACGCCAAAGAACTTGTAAGGGTAAAAAAATTACAGTAGAGTTCCAGGAAACTTGGCGTGGCCCCTTGACGCATGACTATAAAATCCTCGGGCAATACGTCGATCGCCTGAAAATTATGGCCTATGAATTGCACCCAAGAAAGTACCGCAATCCCGGTCCAGGTCCGCAAGCTCCGAATGTATGGTTAGAGAATATCATTGAATATGCTCTAAAGCGTGTTCCTTCGCAAAAGCTCTACATGGCAGTTCCCACGTACGGCTATGACTGGGCTTTGAATTGTCGGCAAAGAAATGCAAGAGCCGTCTACCATTCTACAGTTCGTAAGATCAAGAGCGGCAAATACCGTGAATTCCAACCAACAGATATTGCAAAAATTTACGAAAAATACCCCAAGCAGTCGAAATCATGGAAAAACCTTAGTAAATTTAAGTACATCCATAAGGATAAGGTATATGAGGACCCAAGTCTGTGGTACAAAGACAAAGGCTGTGATAGAGTGGCTTTCTTTATGAACCGTAAGGCATTTGAGGAAAAGATGAATCTTTTGCGCAGTTATAACCTAGCTGGCTTTTCTTTTTGGCAACTTTTAGCCGACAACGACCCAGGGATCAACGAATACCTATCGCTACTCGTTACGAACCAACTGCCTCCCGTTCCTCTAGCCAAAAAGAAGATAGAAGAATTGCTAGGTAAGGTAGAAAAACCTTTACAAACCTTAGAAAATAAAACTTCACCTGTAAAAAAGATTACTGCAGCGGAAAAAAAGAAAAAGAACCTTTAGGAACCTGCTATTGCATACGGTAATCACCAAAGACCCTGCTGAAGCTGCTTCTTTTATAAAAAGAGGCGGCTCTGTGGTTTTCCCTACGGAAACGGTTTATGGAATCGGAGCTTGCGCAGAAGACCATAGTGCCTGCCAGGCTCTCTACCAAATCAAGGGTCGCCCCCAGGACAACCCACTAATAATTCACCTGGCTGAGAGCTCGGCAATATTCGAGCATGCCTATGTTCCTAAGAAATACGAAGATTTCATCCAACACTTTTCTCCAGGAGCCATTACATATATTCTTAAAAAAAAAAACCAACAACTCTTTTCTACAGGTCTACCTAGTATAGGGTTGCGTGTTCCTACTGCGAATTTTACAAGAAACTTCCTCCATGCAGCTGCGTTGCCTGTCGCTGCTCCTTCCGCGAATCTTTCAGGAAAGCCTTCCATTACCAAGTCATATTATGCTAAATTAGAATTTTCTGGCAGAGTAGATTGTATTCTTACCGGTCCAGATGCAGAAATTGGCTTAGAATCTACAATCATCGATCTAACCTGTGAACCTGCTGTAATTCTCCGTCCAGGAGGTATTGCTCTTACTGATATACAAAAATTCATTCCTGGTGCAAGCCTTCTAGCAACTCCTGTAGGAACAACTCCCAAAAGTCCAGGCTTAAAATACAAGCATTACGCTCCCCATTGCAAGGTTAGTCTAGTCGCGGAATTGCCCGAAGCAAAAGATAAGAAAATTGGTCGCATTGGGTTTCATTTTACTGGCTCTAGTAGTATAGATCGAAAATTGCAATCCAATATCCAGTACATGAAAGAATTGTACAGCTTCTTTCTCGATTGCGACTCTTTAGGTATTGAAGAGGCTTTTTGCGAAATGCCTATACGAGACAAATGGTTCGATAGTTTGATGAACCGCCTACGCAAAGCAGCTTCTTTAGATTAAACAGATAAGAAGTGACTTAGTTCCAGAGCAATTTTATTGATAGCAAATTCCATATATTTTGGATCATCTACTTTTCTTTTGTACAACTCAAACTTCTTATGCATATTTCTTGCCGAACCTCTTTTACGTAGTATAATCGGATCGGGACCATATTCATCTTCTTTGACAAACCCCACTCGAATTTCAGACATAGTTACTTCCCTGTAACAAAAAATCCGTCCCCTTCCCTGGAAACGCCCTTGTATATGTTGTATTTTCGGTAATCAAACAAAATACTTGCGTAAAAAAAACCGAGGTTCTTGGTATGGTTTATATTGTTTAAAATAAATCCGTATAAAACTCAATCTTATGCTTACGAATGGAAAGTAAACAAAAGGAAATAAAGTAATTGCGGTAGCTGGGCTGTACACAGAGAAACACCTCTGCCAACTTACGCATTTTAACTATTTTACTTTTCGAAAATGTTTCTAATGGTTCAAAACCAGTATAAGAATTCCAAGTTTTCACTTCTACCAAATAGAGTTTTTGCTTTTTTACCGAGATTATATCGATTTCCCCTATGCGATTGCGGAAATTAGTTTTTACAATTCTATGCTGCTGTTTTTGCAGGTATTCAACGGCTTTGCCTTCCCCATCTTTGCCCTGTTGGTGGGAGGTCTCTCGATTCATGAATATGTTATCGCTTTGGTAACAGAAAGTACATCCTCTTTCGCTAAATCGACAAATCGATTCGCTTGTGGAAACTGTCTGCCAGAAGAATCCTTTACGAGTAGGACAACAGGGCGTAAGGGTTTTTTAGGATTCGATTCGACGACCATACCTAAAGAATTATTCGATAATTCCACATAGGAACCCACCGGATACATGGAGACGCAAGCTATAAAGATTTTCATATAGCGTACATCAAATTTATTCATATTTCCACTGATCATACTGCGCAGAGCTTCGTAGGGCAACTTTTTCTTTCTCCAAGGTCTATCTAGTACGAGAGCAGAAAAATGATCAGCAATTGTATATACACGAGAAAGCTCATCAATAGTACCACTTTTTAGTTTTTGTGGATAACCGGAACCATCAAAATTTTCATGGTGTTGTAAGGCTAGCATAGCTATGTTCTTTTTGAACTTTAGCAAACCTGTTAAAATATGGAAACCTACCAGGGTGTGTTTTTTGATCAAAGCAACTTCATCAGGCCGCAAGGACTCCGTCTTGTCCGAGATATCATGCGGAATCTTAGCCATACCTATATCTGCCAGTAAAGCTCCTGAACCCAAGTCGATAAGTTTAGGGCGGTTGAACTTCATCTGCATCCCTAAAAAAATAGCATAAAAACTGGCGTACAAAACATGGTTGTACAAATAATAACCATCAGTCTCGTGTTGCAATAGGTAAAAAGAGATATTTCCCAGCTTTTTGAGAAGTTCAATAATATCCTCGGAAACTTTGCGGATAGGGGATATATCTGGTTGCTTTTTATCAGCGATTTGCCGGTAGAAATCTCGGAGAATATCAAAAGAATTGCGATAAACGGTCAGAAAATCTGGCATTCTTTTGATTTTGCTATCATAATTTTGCTTTAAGACAGCATTGTCATCATCAAAGTTGGCAGAAAAGTCCAAGGGCTCCAATTCGATAGGTGTTTCATCTGGGATAGGAGAGGATTTTGTGACAACTTCTCCATGCGTCATAACCTCTTTGAAACCAAACTTCTTCAAGCGTCTAATATCAGCATCAGTGACTGGTGTATCTGCATTTAAAAACATATTGTCTGCATCTAAAAACACCGGTTTGGAAAATTTACTTCCAACTTGTAGTTCTGATACTTTGATGATTCTCATATATAGGGATGATTTCTCCGATTTACTAAGTTAATATGGTTCTAATTTTAATTCAAATCATTTTCTAATTTATGCAAATATGCAAATACTGCGGCTACTGCTCGGTACAAGTTTTCTGGTATTTCTTCCCCTTCTGGAACCTGGATGAGTTGCTCGGCTAGATACGGGTCTTCTACAATCTCAACAGAGTTTTTTTCCGCAACCTCACGGATGAGATCAGCTAAGATACCTTCACCACTTGCGACGACTCGTGGAGCCATATCTTTTGCTGGTAAAAAAGACAAGGCAACGCTTTTTTTCATACCAACCACTCTTTTTTATGCATTGTTTCCAACTCTGGCTTGGCATACAGGAGAGTAATTTGTGAGGCTTGCATTTCTAATTTCTCCAATAAATCTGCCAATAGGCTTTGCGAGAGGAGTGCCAGTTGGTAAAATTGGAAATTTTGGAACTTCAAATGTAAGGAGAGATCATCCATAGTTTCTTTTTGCCAATAAAAAGCAACAGAGACAGAGCCGAGTTTCTGCGAGTGGTATTCAAGAAGAAAGGTGCTTAGCTCGTCTTTTCGTGAATAATACCCTTCTGCATGGCTATCTGCGAATTGCCAGTGGTACATCTTTGTTTTTTCCTGCCAAACAAAACCAGGAAACACATAGTCCAACAGTTTCAACAATCCCGAAACACCATTTTCTTGTAAGGAAGATGGGTTTTCTAGTACAAACTGTTTCACGGAATAAGCATCAGAGAACTTACTTTCGCTACTAGCCTTGTCAGTAAGAGAAAAAACCCTTTGTTCTAGCTGCAAAGACAAGCGTCCTGCGTCTCGCTTAGGTTTTAGTAGCAACTCTTCTCTGGGAAATAATTCGACGTTAGAATCTAACACGAGGGTTTGGGTATTGGTTTGTATGCGAAACTTACCAGGAGCTAACTTTTGTAAAACAACCGCACGAATCAGCTGTTTCTGCAACAAATTGGGAATTTTCTCAATTTCTTGGATTTGCAGGGAGGGTTGCGAAGCTAATTTTTGCGATGGCGATACTTGCAAAGATGCCTCTTACGACTTGAGATAAAATGTCCGCCTATGCAGCGAACAATACCCATGTTTGCCTATTTTTTCTCGGTGCAGTTTTGTTCCGTAACCTTTATGTTTTTCAAAACCATACTCTGGATATTTTTGTGCGAATCTTTGCATATAACGATCTCTTGTCACCTTGGCAATGATAGAAGCCGCAGCTATGGAAACCACATGGGAATCACCTCTAACAATCGATGTATAAGCAAACTTTGTTTGCTCCCCTGGATGCCATTTTTCAAATTTATAATTTCCATCTACCAACAGATACGGCTGCAAGGGCATTAATTTCTTATGAATAGAAGAAATACCTGTATAGATTGCATAAGAAATTCCAAATTTGTCAATAAATTTATTTGAAACAAAACGGTGTTGGACTTGTGCAGCATGCTGGTGGATTTCGTCAAAAAGTCTCTCTCGCTTTTTTTCGGAAAGTTTTTTTGAATCATCTATACCGAGTAAAAGCTCTTGTTGTAAGACTTTAGAAATAATTTCTGGGGAAAACGAAACTGCTGCTAACGATAAGGGACCAGCCAAAGGCCCCCTACCTGCTTCGTCTACTCCAAAAACTGTATTCTGTGAAGTGTATTTAGATTCTTCGTTCGAAAAAGACAATTGCACAGAGTTTAAGCTGCGTTAGATTCTGGTTCTTTTTCTTTCTTAGCTTTTTCTTGCTCTAATTCTTCTTTTTGGCGTTTTTTCTCTAGTTGTACCAAAGCACGACCACCGCGTTTTTCTTTGATACGAGCTTCCTTACCTGATTTTTCTCTAAGATAAAACAGTTTGGACTTTCTTACCTTACCTTTTCTCACGAGCTCAATGCGAGCAATACGAGGAGAGTATAGAGGAAATATTCTTTCTACACCTACATCAAAGGAGACTCTACGTACAGTAAAGGTTTTTGAATTCATCTTGTTGGAGATTGCAATCACAACCCCTTCATATATCTGAACCCTTTCTTTTCCCGACTCAATAATTTTGTAATGAACTTTTACAGTATCGCCCACTGCAAAATTCTGTCTACGAGTCATATCTTTTTCAAAAACATCTTTGATCATATGATCCATTTTGATCCTCCGTATAACGCTTCAAGCATCCAACTTTTTCCTATTCTGTTCCCGCCATTTCGCAATTTCAGCGTGGTTCCCACTCAATAAAACTTGTGGAACCTTCCAGTCATTGTACACTGATGGTTTTGTGTATTGCGGATATTCTAAAATACCTTTTTGGTTATGAGATTCTTCTAACAAACTCTCTTGCTTTCCCATAAAACCAGGGAGAAGTCTAGCAACAGAATCACATACGCACAATGCAGCCAGATCGCCAGCGGAAATTACATAGTTTCCAATGCTTATTTCTTTGTCAACCAGATGTTGAGTAACTCTATGGTCCACCCCCTCATAATATCCAGAAATGAAGGTAAGTGGTCTTTCCAGTTCAGCCAATTCTGTTGCCAGCTTTTGCGAATGCACTTCCCCACTTGCGGAGAGCAAACAAACATAACCACGCCTATCACCTAAAGATTGTAAGGCTCTATCGATAGGTTCCACTTGCAAAAGCATCCCGGGTCCACCGCCGTAAATTGTATCATCTACCCTGGCTGTTTTGACTTGTGAAAAATCACGTAAGTTCACAACATTTACAGAAAAAACATGGGAATCCACCGCTTTGCCTGGCAAACCAGACGCAAAATAGCTGTGGATCTTATCTGGAAACAGGGTAATAAAATTAAACTGCAAACCAATCCTCCCAATCTAAAACCTGTATGGATTTTTCCATGAGATCAACATCTCCAATAAAACGATTGATAAATGGGATAAGAATTTCTCCTTCTTTACCTTGGATTACTAAGATAGGATGGGCAGGGTTATCCATCACCTCAACAACTCGGTAATCTGTTAAAACTACACCGGAGTCTTTTGGGTGCAAACCTACGAGTTGGTAGAAGTAAAACTCATCTTTAGCAGTTTTAGGCAGATGTTTCTCAGGCAGGTAGACTTCTACAGAACGAAGGGTTTCTGCTTTTTCAATAGTTTCGATTCGATCTAAAGTGAGTACAAAACAATCTTTTTGTGAAAAACGATGCCGCAAAGTGTAGGATTGCAAGTGAGTATTTGTTTTTAGGAAAATCTCTTTAGGTAGGGAGAGTTTTTTGATTGTTTCTCCCTCTGTCCTGGCCTTCACTTGCCCTTTGAGACCAAAGGGTTTGGTGATGGTAGCAATTTTGATAAAGCCTTCAGTCAATAATTTCTAGTGAACAGCTTTTTCCTTCTTTCGTAGCAGAGGCGGTCAGTAAAGTACGCAGGCTCTTGGCAATACGGCCATTCTTACCAATGACTTTGCCAATATCTTCCTGGGCAACGCGTAACTCTAAGACAGTCTCTTTTTCTCCTGCAATCTCTTTCACAGAAACTTCTCCTGGTTTGTCAACCAAGAAGGAAGTGATGTACTGGATCAAAGAATCAGAACTCATGCGTCTGCTTCTACCTTGGTTTCTTCTTGCGTAGCTACAGCTTCTGGAGCCGTATCTTCACTTGTTGGAGTTGCAGCAGGTGCCTTTTCTGGTTGTTTAAACTTTGTCCAAACACCACTTTTCTTTAGTATGTCTCTTACTGTATCTGTAGGTTGCGCGCCTTTGCCTAACCATTCGATAATACGCTCTTCTTTAAGAACCACTTGCTGAGACTTTGCAACAGGTTGGTATTGCCCCAAAATTTCGATGAACCTTCCGTCTCTACGCGAACGTGAATCAGCGGCAATCACACGGTATTGGGCGTTGTTTTTGGAACCCACTCTTTGTAATCTTATCTTTACCAATTTCTATCCTTATGCCTATAGTTTGAAAATTACAGAATCTCGCCTAGGCTGTTTCTGTCAACTTTTTTAGTTGTATGGTATTTTCACCAGGAACACCATTTTTAAATACAGCAGAACCGGCCACGCAAATACTAGCACCACTTTGTGAGACCTGAGCAATGTTATTCACATTCACACCGCCATCTACTTCTAAGGCAATGTCATAACCGGAGGCATCGATCATCTTCTTTGCATCTTGGATTTTCTGCATACCGGACAGGGTAAACTTTTGCCCATAAAAGCCAGGGTCTACCGTCATTACCAATAGCAAATCGATATAAGGCAATATATAGCGCACAGACTCTAAAGAAGTTGCTGGATTGAGAGCGATACCGGCTTTGCTACCGTGAACTCGGATATCTTCACAAAGACGCACCATGAAGTCAGTAGCTTCGGCATGAAAGGTGATAAAGTCTGGTTGTAGATCGTAGTATTTCGGAACCTCTTGTTCTGGATTCTCTACCATTAGATGTACATCCAAAGGTATATCGCTTTGGCCACGAATCTCCTTAGTGATACTCTCCCCAAAACTAATTTGTGGTACAAAATTTCCATCCATTACATCGATATGTAGGTAATCGATTTCCTCTTTTTTTAGAGTCGGTAGCATTGTAGAAAACCGAGTAATGGAAGTAGCCAAAATAGACGCCGAGATTTTCATGATAAGCAAGCTCTCTTGACATTACCTTCTCGGCAAGGCATTTCTTTTGTTATAGGTTAAATTTTTTGTAGAGCCAATAAGACGCACAGAAGAACAGCACAGGGGTAAACCAAACGGCAACTGCTGGTGGAATTCCTCCTTTTTCTCCCAAAGAACGACCCGTAGAGTACATAATATAGTAGAGTAAAACAACAAGAATGGTTACACCCAAGGAAGCGACACCAGCCGACTTTTTAGTAAAAGAACCAGCAATCGCACCGATTATCACCACCACCAAAGACATAAGTGGAACCGCAAAAATGGAGTGCCTTTCGACTTGTAAATCCGAAAAAGGCATTCCCTTTCCCTGGCGGATTTTAATTTCCTCACCGAGATCAAAGAAGTTCATCTCCTCAACAGTTTTCCTTGGTTTGGCAAAGTAATCTCCATCTTCCGGTAGGTGGTATTCTTTTTCAGGAATCTTTTTGAAGGATGTCACCTGCATTTTATCATCAAAGCGAATTTCCTGTACAGTAGATAAGGTCCAAGTTTTTCTACCAACGTTGTATTTTGCGCTTTGGGCGGATAAAATGTATTCTGCTAAATTACGAGAGTTTATCTTAATATAGTTAAAGCCACCTTTAACCATTTTTTTTGGAGGGTCATACCAATAGACATAGTAGAAGCCCTCTTTGCCTTTGATATGCAGTTGGTAGACAAGGTCTTTCTTGGTTCCTACGCCTTTTTCAATAATAGAGTGCTCGTATGCCGCATAAGAGTTAAATGTACGAACGATTGTCTCGTTGGTAAGCAAGACCAATACCCACATCAATAAGCCAAAAAGAACCAGGGGAGCAACCGTGCGATAAAAAGACACCCCTGCCGCCATCATGGACACAAGCTCCTTGTTGGCATTGAACTGTCCTACGACAAAACAGACCGAAAACATCAGACCTGGTGGCACTACCAACACAGCCATACGTGGAATGTTGTAGACAAGAAACATGTAAGCATGGTAGGGAGATTCTTTAGAAGCCAAAAAAGTCTTCATATTATCCATAACCAGGGAAATCATCAAAATTCCGGTTAGCATCAATAGGGTACCAAGAAAGGTACGGAGAAATTCCGAGAAAAGATAGCGATCCAACAATCGTAGGTAACGTAATGGATTGAACCTGTCCAAGAAACTCATAACTTCCGATCCAAAATACCTAACAGGCATTTTTCGTAAATCACCTTAAAGAGCAAAACTGGCATAGATTTATATTTTAGTTGGAAAATTAGCCTAAGAAATTATGCTATGCCATGAGATGCACGTCGAAGCCCTAATCATTGATGATACACTGGAAATTTGTACAACTCTGCAAACCATTCTTATGCACTTGGGAATCTCTTCGAAATATTTCCTCTCTTCGAAGCCAGCCTTAGAATACTTCGAGACAGAACGCAATCGAATCGCTTTTGTAGACGTGAACCTACCCATTAAAAACGGCATCGAAATTCTCAGAGAAATCAAGCAAAGTTCCCCCGAAACCCAAGTGATCATGATGACTGGAGAGCGTGAGATCCACTTCGTTATTTCCAGTATCAACCACAAAGCCAATGATTTCCTTCTCAAACCATTCAATAAAGACTCCATACAGTCGGTAGTAGAAAAAGCAACCCATTACCTACAAATGATGCAACAAAGAGAAGAATACCGCATCCGCATCGAGAAAGAAATCAAATTCGCCGCGAAAATCCAAAAAAAACTACTCTCTGTCCCCATGGAAGAAAGCCATTGTGTCGCAGAAACCATACCCTGTGCCGGTGGCATTACCAGCGATTTCTATACGATACAAACAAGCGGAAAGAAAAAGTTCCTCGTTTTGGGAGATATAGAAGGAAGAGAAATTGCCTCTGGTTTTATTGCCTACTATGTTTCTAACCTAGTCAAAGAACTCGTTGCCTCCCTAAAAAATGCAGAAGAGTTACTAAAAAAAATCAATACGAAACTATTGCAAAATCTAGGAACACACTCGTTGCAGGCTTTTGCTTTCCTAATAGAAGAAAAGACCTTAAACTATTCTACAGGTGGCATGCAACCGGCATACTTATTCCGTACGAATGGCGAGAGGGAGGTTCTACAAATAGAATCCAATGAAATGGTAGGCATTTTTCCTAATGCAAACTACCAATCCAAGTCTCTGGCAGTAGCAGAGGGTGACCTTTTATTTGTCCATAGCAATGGATTACTGGATCCTTCTGACACACAAAACTATGCTAGATTTGGAGAGTTATTGCAAGCGATAGGTACGTTGCAAAAACAGAATGCCGATCTTACCAAGATCCGTTCGCAAATCCGTGAATATGTGCAAAGAGAACTCGAAATAACCAAAGACGATAGTTCATTCATCCTTCTGCGTTTCTAATTTGAGGAAGCGGTGGTGGTAGGTTGTAAGCTCTTGCAACAGTTGTTTCTTCCAATCACTCCTTCCACTCTGGATATTGCGTAATAAGTAATCTCGGTAGATTTCGTTTTGGTAGAGTAGTTCACTAGCTTCTTGCAAATTGGCTAGATCGGTTTTCGTTTGCAATTGCTGCGCCGTACGAAAAAGAAAATAATCCATTTTAGCAAAGTATTTCTTTTCTTCTGGCGGCAAGCCGAGAACTACCTGCTTTCTTTGTTTTACATACTCTTTTGCCAGCGTGAGGGTAGCTTGTATTTTCTCTTTTTCCGGTTGCGAATAGTTCTGCAACTTTGCAACTGTTGCCAACAACAATAGAATTTGTAAAACAACTACCGATACATAGCGACGCGATTTCTCGGGAAAGTAGGACAAATAGAGTGCGGCAAGTAGGGAAAAGGAAAACCAATACAAAGATGTATAATCCCAATCTCCAGGAAACCCTAGCATAGGATCTTGCAAAAAAGCAATTCCTGCAAAGCCCAGCAAACCACATCCTAACAAACGATTCGCTTTGTGTGAGAAAAATTCACGTATATCCTCGCGGTAAAAAAGTAGCTCTGTTGCAACGAGTAGGAGAGCTGGTAAGGCAACAAAAATCGCATTCGCCAACAATTGCTTGAAATGCGCCATAGAGACCAAGCGACGCAAAGGATAAAAAGGAGGATGGGCAATATGAGTTTGTGTTAGGTCAAAACGAACATTCGCGAAAAATAAGAAGTATCCCAAAGGTAAAATTAGAATAACAGATGCAAATAGAGTAGATAGAGCAGCATTTTTCACAAAAGACCGCTGGTTCAGAGAAATAATCCAACAAAAGTAGATCAAAAAAACAATCAGACATGCTGCTAAAAAATGTGTTAAAACCGCAATACTTGCACCCAAAACTAGCAGTAGGAGTTGCTTGGAGTTCACTGGCTTTTCTTGCTGCAAACAGTTATAGCCATATACCATAAGGGCAGCCAATAGACAACTAACAGGAGCGTAATTCTCCATATAGCCATAATAAATCAAAGTTCCACCAGAGAAGAGCAGCAGCAAAACCGCGAGAAACTCTAAACGATAACGACGGTAGAGAGAAAACACCAATCCGGCATAGAGAAAGCCAAAAAGCGTGGAGGATAGGCGGTAAGCAGTACGAGGGTTGTCAAAAAAAGTGTGGTAAAGGGAGGAATGCCATAGGCCGGTAAGAACCTCATCCATGGTGAGTTGAAAAGAGAATAAACCAGACTCCAAAGCTACATTTTCATAGAGAATAATGCCATCTCCGAGGCTAAGGCTACTTATTGGAAATAGACAGATGAAGCAGAGAAAAAGCAAAAACGCAATAGCAACCAATCCCCTCGAACGCGACAGAAACGATTGCAAACGGCTTTCTGGTAAAAAGAAGAGAAGACCGTGTACTAGTAATGCAAGCGTGTAAGATGCGATAAGCAAACTTAGCTCTGGCATGGCAAACCAGGGTTTCGCCAACCAGGAAACGGCCAACAATCCTACAAGGACAATGGCAGGAAAATAAAAACTCCAGACTTTTTTTGCGGAATCCACTCGTTACAACTTAGGGGTGTGCAATCACCTTGCCATGTGTTTTGCGACTGCCAATGTCGTCCAAGGCTTTGGGAATGTCCGCAAAGGGGATGGTATCGTGGATAACGACTTTGAGTTTTTTCTCGCTGTACCACTGGATCAGCTGTTTCACCGAGGCTTGGATCTTTTCTGGGTGGTCTTTTTGATACAGATTCCAATGCAAACCAGTAATGCTAATATTATTGAGTAAGATTAGATTGGCAGGGATTTGGGTAATGGTTCCACTGGTAAAACCGACAACCACAAGACGCGCTTCAAAATTCATGCATTTGATCGATTGCAATAAGGTATCACCACCCACAGGGTCGATGACAACATCTGCACCACCGTATTCCTTGCGAATCTTTTTGTTCCAATGCGGATCTTCCTTATAGTTGATCACAATATCTGCTCCAGAGTCTAGAGCGATCTGCTTTTTTGCCTCCGAACCGACTGTAGCGATGATCTTTCCTGCACCAATGGCCTTAGCAATTTGGATCGCAGAGGTACCAATTCCACCCGCTCCCGCATGCACTAAAATCGTCTCACCGGGACGCAATTCACCCCGATTCACTACACCAAAGTACGAGGATTGGTAGGTCACCGTAAGTCCTGCGGCCTCTTCAAAGCTAATCGAATGGGGAATAGCATAGGCGTCTACCTCAGGGACAACTACCTTGTCAGAGTAACCACCAATCCAACACAGAGCAGCGACCCTATCACCTACTTTTTTGTCTGTAACACCCTCGCCTACCGCAGCAATGACACCGGCAACTTCTACACCGGGAACAAACGGGCGCTTGGGACGCATCTGGTATTTGCCAGCGATTAACAATATATCGGGAAAGTTCAAGCCAATGGCTTTTATATCGACTAACACCTCTCCAGCAGCTGGAGCTGGGTCAGGCACTTCCCTTATCACTAGGTCTTTCGGTTCGCACCATTCTTCCGCAAAATAAGCTCTCATAAAGCTTAGGTTGAAAAAAGAGCCTGGTTTTACAAGGCTCTTTTCGGCTGGCTGGTAAAATTAATAGGTAGACTTACAAAACTGCACCAAATGGTCCAATTCTTCTTCTTGTTTTTCGATAATTTCTTCGGCGAGAATTTTGAGAATTTGCACATTGTCTTCACTCGCATCATCCATATCGTCGTTGCCTTTGCTGAGTTCGATATCAAAACGGAAGTACTGCTGGTTTTCATTCTCACCAGGTAAGAGTTGTCGCATTTGGTAATCTACCGTATCGTTGACTCCATCCATAATAATATTGAGTACCGGCTTGATCCAAGTAATTGTCCCCCAATCCTTGATATCTTTGTAGAAAAAACGCCTTTGGTATTTCCCCGTACCGAGAGAAACTAGTTGGAACCTCGTCTCATCAGGAAATTTTTTCTTAGCGGCTACATAGGCACACATAGAGGGGTTGTTGGCAAAAACGCCTCCATCGATAAGGGAAAACTCATCTCCATTCTCTCTGATAAGGTGTTTGGGTTCAAAATAAGTGGGAGCCGCTGAACTAGCACGTGCGATATCTTTTAGAGCATAGTCGTACTGCCTCTCATTGCTACGAGCCTTCCAACTCTTATAGAATATAGCCTTACGCCTCTCCGTACAATAACTGGTTACCATCACGTCGGTCAGGCAATCTTTTAAACGTGCATTTTGTAGATTCTCTTCTAGGACCTTTTCAATCCCCTCAGAAGGGTATTTTTCTTCACCCAATCCATCAAAAGAGTACATTTTGTGCCAAACCGAACGGGTAAAAATATTTCCCCCTTCTTTTTGGTACAAACGTACCAGGTCAACAGCAGGCATTGGATTTTCCTTTGTTAATCCTAAGGCCAAAATCGCTCCTGTAGAAGTTCCTGAAACCAGATCAAAGTGTTGGTGTAGTGGGCAACCAAGTCTCTGTTCTAAATAGGCACAAATAGTAGCGGGGATAATACCGCGAATGCCTCCACCATCGATAGAAAGAATGCGTCTCATAAGCTCAGTAAAAAAGAAAATCTGATTTTTACAAGTTGAAAATTATCGCATCTGATCGGCAATCGTTTCGATATGTTCCAGCTCCTCTGAGTTTTTATCTTGGTTTGCCACAAGTCCCTGGACACTTGTAGTGACAGCATCCATACTAGCCGTCATTTCTTCCGCCATTGCCGAAATATTGGTAAGCTCTGTAGAAACCTGTTCCACTTTTGTTTCTACATCTGAGGCTGAATTGGCGATGTTATCTGCATTTTGTGAGAGATGTGCTGAAATCGTAACCAACGACTCAAAACCAGAGGCAAGCTCCTTGGTATACTCTTGGCTTTCTGCAATGTTCTGAATGTCCCGTTGGAAGTTATCTACCACAAGAGTTACCTGGCTAGAAATATTGGAGAGAATCTGGTTTATCTTGCGAGAGGAGAGCGTGGTTTGCTCGGCGAGGTGGCTCACCTCATTGGCAACTACCGCAAATCCTCGTCCCTGCTCCCCCGCTCTCTCCGCTTCAATTGCCGCATTCAATGACAGAAGATTGGTTTGTTTCGCCAGTTGGCCAATAGAAGTCATAATGCCTTGGATTTGCTTGGTTTGTCCCTCCAAATCGGTTACGGTATGCTGAGTTTCGCTCAGGCTTTCTGCAAAGACACCTAAGTGAGCACCAAGTTTGTCTACCTTTAAGGAGGAGTTTTGGATTTCTTGGGCAATCTCACTGGACTCGCGGTTGATCTCATCCGATTCATCGGAAGAAACCTGCACCTTGTTCAAAATATCACTGATATGGGAATTGATATTGAGCACACTGGAAGATTGGTTCTCCGAATTGGACTGCACTTCCCCAACCGCCGAAGCAATTTCCTTACTCGAATGCGAAGCTTCGGATACCAAGGAACGAAAGGTAGATAAAACTTGTAATAGCTCCGCAGATGCCTTTTGGTTGCGTTGTAGAGTATCTTCTGCAAGTTTTGCCTGCTCTTCCGTTTCTCGACGAGCAGTTTCTAATTTTTCCTTAGCCTGCTTTCCCCAAAATACAGCCAAGGACAAAGGAATCGCGAGACTAACCACAGCCAGAACGTGTAGAAAAAACTCTTCCCAAATCGTGAAGATGCTATTCCCATTCGATGCATGGTTGAACAATAGGCTCGGTTCATAGAGCATAAAAACAAAATGGTGCACCCCATAAAGAACGGATATAAATAGGATAGGAGTCCAACGGGTATAGAGCGTGAGAATAGCCATTGTAAACGCAAAATGGAAGTGCATCTCAATTGCACCGTTAGAACCGTAAACAAAATAGGAAAAATAATATACGAGAATCAGTGTGTTGATATACACTTTTGCAGCAGTCTGGTAAAAAAGAAATAAGGCCGTAGAACCAAGTGTCAGCACAAAGGCAATAGCTAAAAGAATTCCTACAGGTAGTACTGCGATAGTATAGTAAAACAGCACAGCAACGAGAAAGTTCACCCAAAGGGAAGCGAGTATCTTAAAGTCCGCAGGATCTTCTATATACCTTCTATGAAAAAATGCAAATAAACTCATATGGGATTTACCTCAGGAAAACTATGATAAAAATCGTCCAGCATACGCGAGATCTTGTTATGCCTTGCCATGTACAATACTTTGACTCGGTTGCGCTTGTCTACTAAGAATAAATAATTGGTATGATTGATCTCAAAGTCGTTATCTTCTTCACCAACAGTTTGGTAGGAAATGCCATAGCTACGAGCCAAACTAAACAACTCTTGTTTTTCTGGCTGGTAGAAGTAGAAACCTCTTCCAAACGCTTGGGTATAGTTCTGCACCTTCGCGAAGCTATCTCGCTGCCAATCCAAACTTACAAAAACAAAACTCGCCTTATTTCCCAACTTCTTCGCCAAACGATACATCATTCCCATAGAACTAGGGCAAATTGTTTTGCACGTAGTATAACCAAAGTATAGGTAGGTAGGAGTCTCCAGCTGAGAAAGAAGGGAATGTTTTCCTTTCGTATTGTAGACCGGAAAATCCTCTGCCGCTTTGTTCATGAGGATACCGTAGTAGCCTCGGTTGAAGGTATGATTGATAAGGGGAGTTTTAAAGAAAATGCCAATTATAGCCAAGGTAGCTAAACACATAGGAAAGAGAATCCGTAATACCTTTTTTGCCATAGTACCAAGAACTTTATTGAAAAAACCAAATTTTGTAAATAACGTTTTATGATAGATCCTATCTACTATCACATTTAACTATTTCACAAAAAAAGTAGTGGACAGTTTTTCTTACGTTTATCATTATCAACGTAGTACATTTTTGCTATTAATGTACTTATGTGAAAAAGCTCTCAGCCCGGCTCTGTCACCAAACAAGCTCCGAGCTGAGAAAACTACACGCGAGGTGCACCCTTACGATTCTGTGCTAGTACATCTAGTCAAGTCTTTTGTGCACCCTCGTGTGATCTCTAAATTTTTGAACAAACTGGAGGTTCCGATGGAACAAGTAGAAGATTTTGATGCCAAAGGCATGTTTGATAGACTAACAGTCTGTGTTGACAGGCTCAGCAAACCACAAACCTACTCGCGTAAACGCCGTATCCGTTACCGCAAATTAGCACATGAGATTATCAAGGTGTTGCGGAAAGAGATAGAGGAGTAAAACTCTTAAAATACGAAAATATCGTTCCCCGAGCGTAGTCGAGGGGAACACTAGCTATCGGCAAGCGGGATTTCTCTGATTTCGGTCTCGGTATGCAGAATTAGGTTTAAATCTGGAAAGAAGGTTTTTATTCCTGCTACTCGACCAACGAGAATTCTCTATCTTAAAACCAGTGCAAATCTCGGTTATCGAGTGAAATTTATTGCAACGGCAATAAATTTAGTATCGAGATGCCGCAAACAAGGAACGTCTCTAAAACAAGAATTCACGACACACTCTCTGCAAGCCTCCGGTATTCTTCCACTTTTTCAGAATTTCCTAGTTTGTCATAAACTCCGGCTAAAGATTGATAAGCGATTTCCATATAATCTAAAAAATTTGTTTTTTGAAACCATTCAATAGCTTGATCATAATATTCTAAGGTTTCATCCAACTTTTGTTGTTCCTCGTAAACCGTTCCGATTTGAAAGTAAGTAGTACCAAACCCTAATAAGTTATTGGTTTTTTCATAACAATCTATCGCACGCTGATAATACTCTAAAGATTCGTTCCACTTTCCTTGCCTCTGATAAAGCATTCCGATTTGGTGGTAGGTACGACCAAGCATTGATAAATTTTTTGTTTTTTCGTTCCAATCTATGGCCTTCTTATAAGATTCAAAGGATTCATTCCACTTCCCCTGCTCTTCATATACCATTCCGATATGATGATAAGTACTAACCATAATAGAAGAGTCATTTGTCATTCCAAGTCGCTCAATTACCATATCATAATATACAATAGCATCTTCCCATTTCCTTTGGCTGTGATAATTTCTAGCTATATAAAAATAAATTTCTGGAATTAGCTCTTGGGAAATTTTGTAAGCACTAACCAAACCCAATGCTTCTTTCAAATGGATAATAGCTGCTTGAAACCCTCTTACTTCCTCTAACTCTTTTGCAAGTGCAAGTTTCAAATTGATCTTACTTTTAAAATAACGAGCTTCGGGCAAGGACTGATCCAAAGTTGCTAAGTTAATTTTTAACTGCTTAATCCTTTCTACTCTTTCTGGTGTATAGTGCGCCTCTGGCAATTTTCTCGTGTCTGTAAAATCTTGGGCATAAATTTCTTCCTCCACACTCACCAAAGAAAAAAAGTTATTCACCCAATCCCAAAAATCTCCTGCTTCATCTTGTAATTTCTTTATTGTATAATTATCCAAAAACAAAATCAAAATAGCAGGAATCTCGCGGAAAATACGTTCCCGTTCAAAGTTGATTTGCTGGATAACTTTCGAAGCACCAAAAACACTTTTTCCTTCCTCGTCTTTCGTGACTTCTAAGGCATGGTTCTCTAAACCACTGATCTGAATAATATGTTTGATTTCTTTAGAAACAAAGACATCTTCTGGTAAAACTCGTTTAAGATGATTCGTCAAAGAGCCAAATTCTTTTCCACTTAGGTCAATACTAAGAAACTCATATCCCAAATCTGATTCAATAAGAAACTGTTGTACATAAGAGCGAGCTGTTTCGTTCGACGTAGATACAACGACTAGTGTTCCCTTCGAACGCTTTTTTAAGGTAAAACTAAGGGCTTTGCAATTCCTACGATTCGCCTCTACAAAATCAGCATACATTTAGATAAATTCTTGCAATACAGGGTTGATTTCACAAGTTCCATTGTATTTCAAAAGAAATAAGTTAAATACTAACAAGCCTTCATTTTGTTCTGCAGGGTATATCTCCCGTTTTTTGTGCTTCACCTCATGCAAAATTTCTCTTTGCTCTCTGGTTAACCTCTCACTCATCCTTCTACCAAATTCATGAACCATTTCCTTCGCTTCAGGTAAAGTCAAACGCTCCCCTTCCATATACAATAGAGAAAAGTGGATCAAAGAGTTCAACTGCCGTACCATCCCACCAGACATTTCTACAAAGTAATCCAAAACGTCTGAGCTAGCAAAAAAAGTTTCTTCATCAATACGGCGAGTAACAATTTCTCGCAAAGCAGCCACACTTTTTTCATTGATTTTGGCAACAGGTAAGATATGCGAAGTAAAGTGTTCTGAAGTATCGTTGTGACTTGCCATATACTGTGCATGGATAGGGATCGCAGTAATCACATTGGCATTGAGTCCCATAATGATATGCCTATCTAATTCGAATAGGTGTTTGTAAATTTCAAAATTAATCTTCTCAGAACCATCAATAATGAAAAGAATGTCTTTCCCTAATCTACCGACTCGATGGATCTCAGTTCTAATTTCATCCAATGCTAGATTGAATCTATTGATTAAAAGCATCGGATTCTTCTTTACCTTTTCTCTGATTTTCTCAGAAACTGCATGCTCCGCAGACAGTGCAGCTTTAATACTAAATTTTGTTTTAAAAAAGGTAAGCAAACTAAAACCAGCTTCCGCATCCGCCCCAGTTTCCGCTTTGAACTGACGTTTTACTTCCGTTTCAATTTCCGTTTCACGCAACCAATCCTTGACAATTTCATCCAATTCCTTAGAAACTTGTATATCTTCTAATTTTCCTATCTCTTGGATGAGTTTGATAATCATCAAAACAAAGAAATCTTCAAAGACAAATGTCTCTATCTCGACCTCTTTTTCTAACTCTACTAAAATGGAAAAATAACGCTCTGGATGGTTCAATTCATCTTGCAACCTACGTAGTTCAATCGTTTTACCAACACCCTTAAAGCCAGAAAAAAGGATTTTTTTATAATCGTCGGTAAGAGCTTCCAACTTACCATTTCCTGAAATTTTCAGACTCTTCTTGATACCATTTTTATAATCAGAGAATTTATTCACCCGTACCGGATCAAGATCCACATACAGATTAGCATCCTTGTATTCCTCAGCATCAATGTCAAAATCTGCTTCAAGAACCTCTCTGGCCTTAAAGATGTTCTTCTCTGGAAAAGTATAAAAAAAAGTATCTGGCATTCAATATCCTTAAAATGTATCTTAAAAACAGCTTTTGTCTCTAAAACAGAGCTTACAACAAATTCTTAAAAACCTAGTAATTTCGTTCCCCGAGCGGAGTCGAGGGGAACAAGATATACTCTATCTCAGAAACAACAGCAAATCTCAGGAGTCAAGAAAAATCCCTAACCCTGCAACAACCTCTCCCGCACCACCATCAAAGCAAAACCCAACAAATTCAAACCTTGCCACAGTTTCGGCTTCCCAGCATCGGGGTTATCGGCAGCCAAACCAATACCCCAAATCGCATCCACAGGACTCGCTTCCACCAACACCCTACCTTGTGTATTCAACAAATATTGTTTTAACTCCAAGTTCTGTGAGAATTTCAAAAGATTCGCCTCGACAACAATACCAAAGCGGTGCTGCAACCAAACGTCGTTGGTAAAACCCTGGATCTGCCGACCAAGTTTTTTTGCCTCACCCGGCGTTTTCGCTTGTAGAATCTTTTCATACATAGCCTGATCTTTAAATAACAACGCCTTCCCTGCCATCATAAAATGCTCAGCCGTGGAATAGAACACGTCATCCTTGGTGAAAGGAGCATCGTACCACTGCGAAAAGCACGATTGGTTTACACCCGACTTAGGTTTTTGGTGCCCCCAAAAGAAAAGGTATTTTACCTCTTTGCCAGTTTCTAAAAAAACCAACAATTCATCAACATTTGTTATCTGCATACCTACTCCTAAAGGTTAAAACCGATACCGCTTTTCAATCTCTACAGCATCCTGCTTAACCTTAGCATCATCCCAAGCAAGTGTAGCTTGTAAAATTTGCAAAATTTTATCCTGTTCTTCTTGTAACGGTAAGCCAGGAACCCCTGCCCCAGAACGGCGGAAGTAAAAATCACTGGCAAAGTGCACATCTTCGTTCTTGGCAATAAAGGCAATCTCTTCACCATATAATTTTTCACCATTCGCAAGAACACAAACCCCACCCTGTTTTTCTTGTAAAATAGCACCAGTAGTATTCCCATAACGGCTACACAGTGTTTCTACCTTCTCACCATCTACAGTAGGGTATTTACGTTGCATATCTTTCACTAGAGTCTTCAAGTCAGCATAATTTCCTGCATCTAAAGGAGTCTTTTCGCTAGTACAAGCTGGGTAACTTTCTTTTAAATACGCTGCAACCTTATCCACCACAGACTGGGCTACGGCACGACTGGTAGTATACTTACCACCCAAAGCAGAAAAATATCCAGGAAAACCTTTATCACCATAATCCATAACTTCTGACTTACGCGACGCATTGTACGTATCCCCTAAATGTTTTGAATCTTCTACCAAAGGACGTAAACCTGCGTAGTAAAAATCTACATCGTTTAAGGTCAAATCGGCAAAACCATAGGAGTGGTTCACCTCTTCGATAAGGTCTAAGATCTCTTCGCGTGTAACATGCAATTCGTCGGGGTGTGTCGCAAATTTAGTATCGGTTGTACCAATGATGGTTTTATTCCTCCAAGGAATGACAAACAGGTGCGAACCATCTTTCTTTTTAATCACATCGCATTGTTCTCGGCAAATTTTACGAGTAACGACATGAATTCCCTTGGAACGCAAGAGCTTCTTTTCAGTAGTAACCCCTGCCAAAGAGTCGGTAAAGTCCGCCCAAGGTCCACTGGCATTTATCACTACTTTCGTTTTTACTTGCAACTCTTCACCGCTCAAACGATCTTGGAACTGCACCAAATAAAACTCACTATTAGCTTTGACAGACTTGACTTCTACATAGTTAAAAGCCTGTGCACCACGATTTTTTGCGGAAAAAATAAACTCAGTGGTATGGCGTTCAGGGTTGGTATTGGTATAATCAAAATAAACGAAACTTCCCAAAAGGCCTTCACGCCTTACTTGCGGGGCTTTATGAAAGGTTTCTTCTCGATTGTAAAAGCGATAGGGTGGTAGCATTACATCAGAGCTAATACTATGGTTTTTATCAAAAGACAACTTATCATACAAAAACATCCCCAAACGCAAAAGCAATTTTTCTGATAGGGAGTATACCGGAATGAGAAACTCCAAAGGTCGAACAGCATGCGGAGTAATTTTTGCCAAGGTACGTCTCTCCCTAAGAGATTCTCGCACCAAGGATAATTCCATATTCTTCAGATAACGCAAACCACCGTGGATAAACTTGGAAGTAGCTTGGCTGGTTCCAGAAGCATAGTCATTCTTCTCTAACAAAATACTACGCATGCCACGCAGTGTAGCATCCCACAACACATTTGCTCCTGTAATACCACCACCAATAACCAATACATCAAACAAGCCATCCTGTATATTATGTAAGGACTGACGTTTCATAGCAAAACTCCTCCTGCAAAACCAATCATACCATCACTGTCTTAGAAAAGATACCCTGGAAAAGGATAGACTCCACGATTACAAAGTATTCTTCCAAGTCCACAATTTCATTAGCAAAATGTCCATCAACAATGAGATCAATCGCTCCCTGCAACATTCCCCAAATTGCTCCCACGTGTGAAAAGAGAGGAAAATTAGCCAATTTACCGCTTTGTTTGATATCATGGTAGGTAGCTTCGAAAATTTGCAAACGCCTCTTGCGTTCCTGCAATGTTTTATCTGCCACTTCTTGCGAAACGTTCGCTTGGACAAGAGTATCCGAACAAGATTTGATAACTTTATACAATGCGCGGTCTTCTAAAGAATATTGGATAAACTGTTTTACCAAAGCACGAACCTTTTCTTCGGAAGATGCAGAAGCAGGAATACTTTCAAAACGAACACGCAATTTACAATAAAATTCCAAAACGATAGAAGCCATAAGGTCATCCTTACTCTTAAAGTGTAAATACAAAGTTCCCCGACCAATCTCTACTTTCTTCGCAATTGTATCCATCGTAATTTGCGAGGGGTGCTTTTTCTTCAGCAAAGCTACTGCTACTTTGCGGATCTTTTCTTCGCGCTTTTTAAACTCTCTAGCTTTTCGTTCTTGCACACCCATATCAATCTAACCCCAATGTTCCTCCTGGGTTCATAAGAAAATCAGGATCTAGCTGCTTTTTTACCGCTTGCAAAAGCCCTAAGCCATTTTCACTGACCTCCTCTCGCATCAAAGAGGAAAACAATTTACCAATTCCGTGGTGGTGCGAGAGAGAACCACCATTTTTATGAATCATTTCTATAAGTCCTTGGTGAAACTCTGCAAAATCTTCTGCTTCAGTTTCAACACGCATAGGACTCATAAAGATAAAGTAAAGATTGGCTCCACTCTCATAACAATGTGAGATATGTACTAGGCATAAGGTCTTTTCTCGTTTCTTGATATAAGAACGAACACTTTGCCAAAGATCTAATAGCTTATCCCAGTTCACCGCTGTCTCTAAAGTGTCTATCATCACCCCTTTGTCCATCAAGGAATCTCGCATATAGGCACTGGAATACCGCTGATCCAACCATTTTTGCACAATACTTTCCCCCACCTCAAAGGCACCAAATTTCCAGGCAATACGGCGTATTTTATGCAAAACAAAAGACGCATAATCTGGATCACCTTCCACAATCACATGCATCAAACAGCGTTTCATTGGCTCATAACCGAGCAAACGCAAGAAATGATCCTCCAAACTCTTATCTTTACCTCCCATTTTAAAGGCAATGTCCGTCTCTTCTGGGTCTTGTAAGCGAAAAAAATGTGGAAAACCAAACCCACCTTGCATTACTTGGCGCATCGCTTCGACACCAGACTCAAAACTGGAAAAAAGAAAGGCACTCATCTTGGAGTTTTTTTTATAGTATTTACGTACTTTCAGCGTTACTTGGGTAATGATACCAAAAGTCCCTTCTGTTCCGAGGAAAAGCTGGTACAAATCAGGACCGATAGAAGCCTTGGGATAATTCTTCGTTTCTACTACTCCTTGTGGAGTCAGAACTTTTATAGCCAAAACTATATCTTCAATTTTACCATAGCCTGTAGAAGCCTGGCCAGCGCCTTTTGCAGCCACCCAACCACCAACAGAAGCAAACTCAAACGATTGAGGAAAGTGTCCGCAGGTATAACCGCGCCGATTGAGAAACTCTTCCAAACGTGGACCAAACAAACCAGCCTCCACTGTTACCGTTGCATTGGTTTCGTTAAATTCCACTACACGGTCCAAACGCTTGAGATGCAAAGCAATTCCACCCTGCGTAGCTTGCAAGGCCTTTGTTACAGAAGTAGCCCCCGCAACTGGAATGATTGGTAACTTCTCTTGTTTACAAACCTCTACAATTTCTGCAATTTCTTCTTCATTGCCCGGGAATAAAACTGCATCAGCAGGGTTTTCAATTTGTCCCATCCGAGCCTGCAATATTTCCAAATAAAACTTTCCCCTAGAGTATTTAGCTCGTGCAAAGTCAGAATCATCATAATTCTCAGCCCCTACGATGGAAACCAACTTAGTCTTTTGCTCCAAAGAAATTCGACTCTTCTGAACCAATTGCACAATTTCTTCTCCAGGCAGATAAGTCTCGCTACCTAATGAGGTACCAAACTCTTTGTGAATGAAATCTGCGGCGTGTTCACTCAGACCTGTATTACTTTTGGGGTTCCCCCACTGGTAAACGTTTCTATAACTCTCTGTTTGCATGACAACTCCCTTCTGGATAGTATTCATTTTATGAACATAATTCATTTTATGTCAATAGTTTTTTACAAATCTTCCAAGTTTGGTAGCAAAACCCATAAACTACCAAACTCTAAATCAAAAGGTCAACCCGTAGTTTTCAAACCACTTGCAATAGCATTGATGGTCAAAAGTAGAGGCATGATCTTAGTTTCAGCTTCCTCTAGCTTTTCCTGTTTGACCAATTGCCGCCATTCCTCTAGCTTTTCGATCTGCTGTTCGTGTAAAACGTTTAGGCTTGACTCGCGCATTTTCACAGTTTCCACCATACGTTGACGCCTTGTTTCTATGGGAGAACCAAAAATTTCATCGACTATCTCTTTCGTACGGTGAAACTCTGCCAGAATCTTATCCAAAAATGTGCTACGGATGGAATCTGACTCTACCAAACCAGCATACTTTTTCATAAATGGTTCATTTGCACTGTAAAGGCTCGTTTCGATATTCAATAGGGTATGGTTGATAAAATTCCATGAGTGTAACTCTTCTTGTAAAATCGCAAATGCTTCGGGAGATTCGGTTTTGAGAGAAGAAAGAGCTGTCCCTACTCCATACCAAGCGGGCAAATAAAACCGGGATTGGTTCCAACTAAACACCCAAGGGATGGCTCGCAAATCTCCCAAGCTACGTTTTTTGCCTGTTCTTCGACTGGGTCTAGAACCATGTCTACAATTTTCAATGGCATCAATAGGGGTAGCTTGGCCGTAGAACTCTAAAAAGCCTTTTTCTTTCAACAGGCTTTGGTAATGCGAAAAGCTATGCTTCGTCAAAGCATCGAGATAAGGCTCAAAACTATGCTCTTTTTTAGAAAGACTTTTGTGCTTAATGGTAGTCGAAGCAACACTGGCACATAACAATTCCAAATTATAAGCAGCGTTATTCCAATTCGCAAACTGCTGTGCTATTGTTTCTCCCTGGATGGTCATACGAAAACTGCCCGATAAGGAGGTATGTGGTAGAATTCGCATGAATCGATGCGTCTTACCACCTCCACGACTAATCGTTCCACCACGCCCATGGAAAAACATCAAAGCAATATTATTGCTAGTGCTTACTTCTGTTAACTTCTTTTGCGTTTTATAAAGATTCCATTGACTGGCTAAAATACCACCATCTTTGTTACTATCACTATAGCCAAGCATCACTTGTTGCTCCAATATAGCACCTTTTGCCGCTTGGTAACGCAGACTTCGACGAACCATGGGGTGATTCAAAAAACGATCCAAAATCACAGGCGCATTCTCTAGATCATCTAAAGTTTCAAAGAGAGGAACAACAGGTAACGGACAGAGCATTCCTTCCGGACTGTGCTGCATAAGCCCAGCCTCACGGACAAATAGATAGATTACCAAGAGGTCAGAAAGGTTTCTCGTCATACTAATGATAACCGAACCAATACCATCTGTTCCATATTCACGAATATGTTCTGCCAATACTTGGTAGGTCTTTAAAACAGAAGCGGCTTCCTCTCCGCATTCCATCCCAGGCAATACAAAGGGACGTGTCGTCTTTAATTCTTCATTGATAAAGTAAATTCTCTTCTCTTCACTCCATGCGGCAAAATCATAGTCAAAGAAACCAGCCGCTTGTAACAATTGAGAAATCGCCTTATCGTGGTATTTGCTATTTTGACGAATGTCCAATACTGCTAAATGAAAGCCAAAGATAGAAACCCTCCTCTCAATCTTAAAGATCTCAGAATCGGCAATCCGAGAGGCACCGATTTCACGCAAACTATCTTTCAGCAAGCGCAAATCCGCTAAGAGTTCTTTATGGCTCTTGTACAGAGGCTTATTTTGATCACCACCAGCCAACTTCTCCAACATCATGTTTATCCACTGCCGCCAAGGCTCTCCTTTGTTGCGAGACAAACACAACTGTCCGATATCACCTAAAGCGGTAGCTTGTTCTTGGACTTTATCAAGAAAACTTGTAGAAGGAACCTGCAAAGCAGAAGATAAGCTCAAGAGTCCTCCTAATTTCTCCAAAGCATTGCGATGAATAGAAATAGCCTCTTTGCGAAATTCAGACAAGGTATTGCGAGTAACCTCAGGAGTGACAAAGGGATGACCGTCTCTATCCCCACCTACCCAGTTACCAAATTTTAACTGTGCTAATTGTTCAGGTTCTTGAACAAGTTCCGGGTTTAGCTCTAACTGCTTCCATGCATAGAGAAACCTTCTATCAACCTCCTCCACCACAGAAGGGAAGACATTTTTCAAATAGTGTAAAATATTATTACGTTCAGAGGCAATTTCTGGCTTTTCAAGGTAAATTTCTCCTGTTCGCCAAAGCCTTTCCAGACAAAGTTTCACATCTTCACGAATTGCTTCTTTTTCCCGTGGCGTCCACATTGAGTTTTCACGTTTGACAAGTAAGAGGTACAATTCCCTATGGTGGTACAGTACGGATGCTCGCTTGGCTTCCGTCGGGTGTGCTGTCAATACCGGTTCAATACGAATTTGTGGCAACATGGAGGCAATTTGCCCTTCATTGAAGCCTTTTTGCAGAAGTTCTTTAAGTTTATTTCCCCATAGCCCATTGATATAGCTTATACCTTTCTCTGTCTCTAAACTTCTACGGTATTGAGCAGCAGTATTTTCTTCCACCATATTTAGCAATTGAAAATACATCGATAGTACTTGCGTAAGTTTTGCATGTGATAAAATATTTCTACTTTCTGGCAAATCCATTCCAGGCAAAGGAATCAACTTTACCAAATCTAATTCTCCCAACTCTTCCAGTACTTCACGAAAGCAATCCAGTAAATAATTTATATCATTTTTAACTTTTTCCATTCTATCCCCTTCAGTAAGATATTTTGCTTCTACACCCTAAATAATCACGAAACTATTATTTTATTTTCTCTCTGTTTTAGTCAATTCAATTGTATTGGGTTTTTCAAGAGTGTATCTTAAAATAGACAGGTTTTAAGACACGCTGTAAATTGTCAGATGAGTCAATTTCTGACTTGCAGTATTTAACGGAATTTGTAGTATATACTAGACTTCTTACAATGCCTTCGAATCCAGACAACGCTAACTACGCATCAAATACTTTCAATGAACTAGAAGTAAATTCTTTTTTAAAAGCTACAAAACTTCTCTCCAAAGGTTTACATTTAGAACAATTGGTACAAAAAATCATGGAAATAGTGATCGAACATGCTGGCGCACAAAAAGGATATTTATTGTTAAACAAGGACGGAAACTTTTATTTAGAAGCCAAAAAAACAACGGAGACTTTCACCAGAATACAGGAGGCAATCTCTATCAACGAAATTGAGCAGAATTCTATCGATCTTTCTGGCCAAATAGTACGTTATGTAACACGTATTCAATCTGGAGTCTTTTTAGATAACAGTAAAAATGACGAACGCTTTTTTTCTGATCCGTACCTCCTACAACAAAATCCTAAATCTATCCTTTGCCAACCAATCATACACAACCAAAATATTCTTGGAATCATCTATTTGGAAAATAATTGCATTTCGGGAACTTTTACATACAAAAGTCTCGAAATCATTCACCTACTTTCCACCCATGCTGCCCTCTCTCTGGAAAATGCCAGACTTCAGGAAAACTTAAATACAGTGGTAGAATTGTTCAATAAACGTACCACTTCTAAACCAAGCTCCCAAGAACGAAATCACTTAACTGCAAAAGAAGAAGGTAGCCATCATCTCATACCATTTGAAAAGATTATCTATATATCTTCGCATACCAATACAACCATAATTCATACACTAAAAAAAGATTTTAGTAGCAGTAAAAAATTAAAACAGCTTATTAGCAATATACCCAAAGAACAATTTATGAGAGTTCACAAAAGTTTCGTAGTAAATATATCTTGGATTGCTAGGATAGAATACTACATAGGTGGTACTTATATTGCCCATTTAAAAGATCAAGATGAATCACAAAT
>JBCCIA010000021.1:0-28900 GCA_039028475.1 Spirochaetota bacterium
ATTTATATAGAGCTTATGTAAAAATCTTATTTCTTTATATCGCGACTCTCTGACGATTTTTATCGAAAAAAATCTACTTAAAAGTAGTTGATATAAACTCTATAGTAGTATATCTTGTGATTTACTATGTTGCAATTGATTTTTGGAAATAAGACTGCTGAGAGGGTTTTATTGCATATTTTCCACTATGGAGAAGTCCATGCTTCTGGTATCGCTAATGATTATAACATCGCTTTGACACCGATATTGAAACAATTGGAAAGGTTTGAACTGGCTGGAGTTTTGGTCTCGAAGGAAATAGGAAGAGCACGGGTATACTTTTTTAATCCAAAGTCTTCTTATACTAAGCCAATCCAAGAAGTCATAAAGATTTTTTACAATCAAATACCATTAGAAGAAAAAGAAAAGATTTTTAAGCAGAGAAGAAGACCAAGAAGAAAAGGGAAGCCAGTGAAATGAACGAACCAAATTGGAATAAAGCTACTGAAGAAGAGATCTGGAAATATGTGGCTTATCATTTAGCCGACAATGGAATCAGCAGTGTTCTCGTTGGAGGCTCTGTAGTTTCTTCGATGAGATTATCTTTTAAACCCTAAAAAATTCTGATTGACTAAGATATAATAAACTGTCTAATATTGCACAGAATCTATTAGGGAGAATCACATGAATTCAGACAGCAAATTACAACAAGACTTTAAGGATACTATTTTGGATCAGATAGTAGAGAAAAGAGAAACGCAAATTGTAGTGAGTAAGGTTTTGAGCATTAAAAGTGGTATCAAAGCGGGAATAAAACCACGTTGAATTTGAGGTGTCGCTTGTCGACACCATTCCAATCTTTTTGCACCTGCAAGTGCGTTTTCAATCACACCTATCTTTATTTTTCTCTTGACTGAGAAACGTACGTTATATATTCTATCCTTAAAGCATGTTTACACTGAGCTTTTACTAAGTTTGGTGTTGGCAGCTCTCAGTCCGGTGTAAGCCGTCAAACTAATCCCGGACTGAGAAACCA
This sequence comes from Spirochaetota bacterium, assembly GCA_039028475.1. Classification (GTDB taxonomy): domain Bacteria; phylum Spirochaetota; class Leptospiria; order Leptospirales; family Leptospiraceae; genus JBCCIA01. Next base: position 1,016 of record JBCCIA010000021.1, read on the forward strand.
CACCCGGAGGCGTTGGGAAAAGTCTGTGTACTCGCAGTACACCGTCAAGTCTTTTCGCTCCTTCCTCCGGTGTGTTACCATTTAACTATAGAGGAGTACCTTATGGAGATTGATTTAGACGCGATCTTAGACAGACTTTCAGTAGCAGTGTCCCGCTGCAACAAAGCAGAAACCTATTCCGCCAAGCGCCGGATGAAATACCACGATTTGGCACAAGAGCAAATCGAGTTTATCCGTCTGCACTTTGTGGATTGAAATGTGTGTTTCCCGAAGCCTTGAGAGGGGCTTTGGGGGAAGTTTAAGGCATTTATACAGTGAACCAGATAGAAAGGTCTTTTTAAATAACCAATTAACAACCTACAGTATGTAACTTGACAACAGGTTTTAGAAATATCTTTCCTCCTTTGCGACTGCTTAAGAATAATACTTCTGTTAAAGAATTATCACCACTATAACTAATGAGAAAATCTAATGCACCATCACCATTGATATCCCCTTTCCAAATTGCACTTATATAACCTCCGTAATTTTCTAGAACTGTTTGCGTTTTTCCATTTTGTAAGTATATCTTGCAACCATATTCTTCGGAACATTTTACGTTTAGATAATAAGAGCTACCTTTACGAATTTTTAGTTTTATTCCTCTATGATTAAGTCCATTGTACGTATACTTAGATACATTTTTAACGTAAGAACGAGGCTTTAAATTCAAACCTTTTATCATAAAAATAGCTTTTCCTCTTATGCCTTTTACTAAAACCTTCTTACCTGTTTCTTCCTCGTATATAGGGTCTGGAGCTTTTTTAACTATTACTCTTCCTGGTACTAAGCTATAACGATTTTTTCTTTTTACTAAAGTTAAAAATGATGTGCCAGACTTTGAAGTCACCTCATCAAAATGATAGCTACTCGGAAAAAGTAGCCTCGGCTTTAAAGGAACTTTTCGTTTTCTCACAGCCCCTCCATACACCCAACCTGTTGTATTGTACAAAGTTCGTACTTTCACCCATGGCTCGCGAAAGGTTTTACCACGAAGTTTGAGACGTAGCTTTGCTTTACTCTGCTTACCCAATAATGTGAGCTTTTCTCCCTCACCAATATAATCCACGGTTTTTGCTTTCGAACTAGGTCTGTGGCGAAGCCGTAAATTGTCTACCCAGGCATATACAGTATGACCTTTTTTGTAAACGGCAGCAGCGAGAAGTCCTTTGTTTTGTGCTAAGGATAGGATGAAAAAGGATAAAATGAAGAGGTTGGTTAGGTTTTTCATAGTATGAATAAAAAAGATCCTATTTTTTCTATTAGACCGATTCGAGAATGATTATGTTCTAAAGTATGAGAGTAGTTTTGGAGGAATTTATAAATAGAAGTTGATTCTCTCTGACTCCCAAATACTGAAGAACCAATCAACTAACAACCTGTGTGTGAAAATTCGGCAGCAATTTTAAAAATATTTCTATGTTTTGTAGATAAGAATAATATGGTTGTTTCCGTAACTTTTTCGATATAGCTAATGAGAAAATCCAATATGCCATCACCATTTATATCTCCTACCCAAACATAACTTAAAATACCTCCATAGTGGTATATGGATTTTCGCGTTTTTCCCTTTTGTAACCATGTTTGGCACATTCCGTTCTCTGGACATTCTACTTTTATAGAATAAGAACTTTTCGGATGAATCTTTATTCCTTTATTAGTAATTTGCTCAAACGCAAGATCAAAGGGTATAGTTTTTATATAAGAGCGAGGTTTTAAGTCCAAATCTCTCAGCATAAAGAGAACATTCCTTTTTTTACCCTGTATGAAAACTTCCTTACCAGTATTTTCTTTGACGATATCATCCCAAACTGTTTTTACTCTAATATTCACAGGAACGAGTGAGTAACGATTCTTTCGCTCTACTACTGCTAAAAAGGAATCACCAGATTTTGAATCTACTTCGTCACCATGAAATTGACCGGTAAATAGCAGCTTTGGTTTCGGATAAAAGTCGTATTCTATAACTCCTCCCTTATATACCCAGCCCGTTGTATTATAAATGGTTCGCACTTTGATCCAAGGTTCGTAGAAGCTCTCACCACGTAGCTTGAGACGCAGTTTTGTTTTACTAGACAGACCTAGACAGGAGAGTTTATCTCCTTCACTTATATAATCTATAGTCTTGCTGTTTAGATTAGGCTTCTTGCGAAGGCGCAAATTATCCACCTGGGCATACATGAGTTTTCCATACTCACAAATTGGGTCAGCGAGAAGACCTTTGCTTGGCGTTAAGGATAGGATGAAAAAGGATAAAATGAAGAGATTCTTTAGATTTTTCATGGCATAAGTAGAATGAGCTATTATTTTTATCTTAGACCAATTGCCGAGTCATTATGTTCTATACTATAGCAGGGGAGTGGGATATTTGTGAAAGTACAGCTTTGCCATAAAGGCCAAAACCAAGCCAATGGAAAAATACAAACCCATGGGAATCGGCGTTGCGCGAAACGACTTTTTCCGGTCGCGGAGGATAAAGGTAAAGACCAAGGCTAACACATACGAGGCGTTTAAAAAAAACATCCACCACGGGTGTCCTGCGAGAAGTGCAAAAAAAGGTGCAAACAGAACGTCCCCTAAACCAATGCCCCTGGGAAAAATAAAAAAGAGCAAGACATAAAAAATCACAAAGCCCAGAAATACATAGAAGTCTGTCTTACCCGGTAACGATTGTGTCAGTAGGTAGTTGGCCAAAACGCCCCAACCCAGAATGAAGGGTAGGTTTTCATAGTCCAAGGAAAACTTTTGTGCATCCGTATACATGCTGATCCCTAAATGCCCGACGAAGAATAGCATAGCCATAGAGAAAAGAAAATTTTCACTTAGAACAAACTGAAAGAGAAAAAACAGGCCAAATAAGAGTTCTAGGATTGGATACCAAATGGGTAATTTCTTCGAGCAATGGCGACACTTACCCTTGCTGATAAAATAACCGAAGAAGGGGAGTAGGTCTAAGACACGGATGCGCTGCAAACAGCTCGTGCAAGAGCTGGGATGAAACAATAGCAATCGTACCCTTTGCCACCTGCTGGTTTTTTTACGCGATGGCCCATAGTAGTAAAATAAAATCCTTTCTGCGAGAGTTACATAGAAGCTGCCAAGTGCTAAGGCCATGAGAAAGCCAAAGCAGAGTTGCCAGTAAAAAACAAATTGTTCCTGAAACAACTAAGCCAGCTCCTGCAACGCCTGTATTCCTTTTTTGAGTTGTGGCCAATCGCTGGCAAAGCTGAGGCGGATATACTTGTGTGAGTCGGTAAAGATAAAGCCAGGAACCAGAATCAGGTTTTTTTCGCGGATGGCTCTTTGCACAAAGGCATTGTCTTCCTCTTTGATTTGGAAGAAAAAGTAAAACGCTCCGGCACTTTTTTGGACGGGGTAGTAGTCTTGTAACGACTCATAGACAAAGTCACGTTTTTCCTTGTAGTCCTCGATATAACTTGTCATATCGGTCTGTAAGGCTTCCAAACCGGCGTATTGGGTGACAGAGGGCGCACACACGATAGAGTACTGCTGCAAGGTTGTCAACGCCTGTAGAACTGGTTCGGGAGCTAAAACAGAAGCCAAACGCAGACCGGTCATGTTGTAAGTCTTGGAAAATCCAGAGAGGGTAATGGTTTTCTCATAGAAAGAACCTACAGAGAGAAAACGCTTGTCGTAATCAAACTGCTCGTAGATTTCATCGGAGACCAAATAGGCAGAGTTTTGTTCGGCGAGTTCGGCCAGGGCTTCCAGTTGCGGTTTTGTTAAAATATAGCCAGTTGGATTGCTGGGGTTGGAGTAAATGATCAGTTTCAGTTTCGCAAACTTTTTTTCTTGCAGCTCTTCTGGGCTGAAATTTTCATCGATGGTGTGAACCTTGGCACCGGCAAACCCTAGCATGGAGGGGTACATCAAGAAGTAGGGAGAAATGATGAGACATTCATCTCCTGGATTCACCAAGGCTTGGAAAAGGAGAAGTAGAGCTGAACTTACCCCAGAAGTAATGAGAACCCTAGATGCAGAGGCATAGCCAATGCCGTTAAAACTTTTGTATTTTTCGGCAATTGCCTCACGGAGTTCGGGAATACCACCAGTAAGGGTATAGGAAGTGTTCCCGTCTAGAGCCGCTTTGTGTAGGGCAGCAATTATATTCTCAGGACATTTGAAATGTGGTTGTCCAATCGATAGATTGATAGGATCTTTCAGCTTGGCCGCTTCCTCGAATGCCTTGCGAATCGGGGAACTGTCTAAGCCACTCATTCTTTCTGCTAGTTGCCAATTCATAGAAAAGAGCTTTTTCCACTTCGCAATTTCGTCAATAGAAACAATTCTAAGCAGTGCTTTTTCATTAGGAAAAGTAAAATACGCTTGTCAGAAGACAAAACCTTTATTACACCTAAAACAGAGAAGTAAACTATGGAACAAGCCGAAAAAGAGCGTTTGCAAGAAGTATTGGGTGTCTCTGAGCCAGAGCAGGTAGTCGCCAAAATTAGAGAGATGCAAGCCAAATTGCAGGATTTGCAAGCCAGGCGAAGTGGCTATGAAAGTGTGAAAGCAGAAAAAGTCATCATCGTTGGCAAGAAAACTGTTTTTTATAAAAAGCAAATCTGATGTCACGATGCAAGCACAAGGAATTTCATGAATACACCAGAAGAAACCAACCAAGTAGAAGATGTACCCGATAATCTGATAGAAGTAGAAGAAACACCTACAGAAGCTGTAGAAGAGGAACTACTCGACAAATCACCGGAAGATACTGTCACGGAAGTTCCTTCCGAACAAGAGGCAAAATCGGAGGAAATCGCAGAGGAATCGCAGGATTCTTCCGTTGCAGAACTGGACGAACAACAAGTGCCAGACTACCTACAAAAGGAACTAGGGGTTGAAACTGTAGAGCAGGTTATCGATTTATACAAGGACTTACAAGCACAAATCTCTCATTTGCAAGCTGAGTTGACAGATGCGATCTTTATAGATGGGGGAAACCTTAGTATTAGTGGTGCCAAACGGATTGATATTGTAAAAGACTAAAGCACTACAACAATTTGCTAAAACCTATGTTATGCCGCAAAAGCGAAAACTACTTCCATAGTCTACCAGTTTAGTGAGTCGAAGGGAATTTCCAGCCATGTATCTGGTAACAGTTCCTTTGCCTTTTTTGCCCCCAAACTTTTGAGTAAATCAACCATTTTGCTTTGGTTTGTCTCTTCAGCTAGATCCAAAACTGTACTTTGGTTGATAGAATGGTATTTATCATGAAATTCATGGATTTGATTGGGGTTTGCCCCTCGCTCTACTAATTCTTGTACAACTCTGGGATGTCTGTACAATACTGCAAATAATAAGATTGAGGTACCTTTTAGCTCACCACTGGTCAGAGTTTCTTTAGGGTTTGCTCCAAAGCGAAGTAGTAACAAATTGATTTCTGGCAATTTTGAGGTGGATAGACTGATCATCAAGGGAGTGAACCCTTTTGCGGCTCCACTAGGGATCTTGTAGTTCGGATTGGCTCCTTTTTGTAAGAGGAGCTTTATAAGTGCGGTATCTTTTCCAACAATGGCTAGCATGAGTGGAGTCAAGCCTTTGCGTTTGCCTGAGGCAATGACATAGTTTGGATTGGCCCCTTCGGACAGAACTGTGCGGGTTTTGTTAACATCGGACAGTTTGATTGCTTCTAAGAGTTGTTGGTTAGGGTTTGCTCGTAAGAAGCTGTTTAGGAAAAGGAAAAATATGATAGAAATGTATAAATTTGTAATTTTCATCTTTGGTGGTTTATTCAATATTGAGTTTTTTATCTAAGTTTGCCATTTTGATGAGTGAGTAAAGTTTTTCATTGAGGTTTTGGATAGTCAAAGTTCCTTTTTGCTTTTCTACGTATTTCTGTGAATTCAAAAGTAAGCCAATCCCAGAAGAGTCTAAGAAGGTGCTTTCGCTAAGGTCGAGATAAATTTTAGCATTGCCTTTGTCTGCGTATGCAGTGATGGTATTTTTCAAATCCAGACCAGTTTTATAGCTTACATTGCCATGAAGTCGGATTGTGATTTCACCGTTTTCTTCCTTGATGTCAGCACTTTCCATGTATCATTTCTCCTTTTGCGCCTGGGATCAGGCAATATTTTAAATGAGAAGGTTTTTTTGTATATATCTTTTTACTTTTGCTCGTGATTTACTAACTTTAAGTTGTACTTTTTTAACAAAAAACTATATAGTAGTAAGAATACCAAGAGGCAGCCCAAAAAACTCATATAAAAAGATAGGTGCTTTTGCGCGAAAAGATAGATAAAGGGTGCAGCGAGCAAATTTGAGAGTCCTAAGAGAAAACAGGTCTTTTTTTTGCTCCAGTGTTTGCAGATCCTTTGGTACAAGTGTAAGCGGTGTGCTTGGAAAATATTTTCTCGTTGGTAGATACGGCTAAGAAGAGTCACAATTCCGTCTAGCCAAAAGAGGGGGATAAAGAAAAAACTATAGCTAAGGTCAGTAGCGCCCGCTTGGATGCCGCTGCAAAAGGGCAAAAGTGCTATCAGGACACCCAAAGGAAGTGAACCAGAGTCTCCCATAAAAACCTTTGCAGGTGGAAAGTTGTAGCGAAAAAAGCCAAATAGAGAGGCAACCAAAATCGGTGCACCCATCCAATAGATTACTACAGGTAAGTTTTTGAGATCAGAAACGTAAAGCAAGGTGATGCTAGTCAAAAAACTGACAAGCAAATACAAATCTAAACCATCCATAAAGTTGCAAAGATTCATCACAAAAACAACATACAAGCAGCAGATACCACTGGCCAGTACAGGTGAAAATTCTACGCCAAAGATAGTAAATTTTGGTTCTAGAAAGTAACACAGTGGTAAGAAAAATGCAAGTTCTAATAACAACTTTTTTACCGAGCTTAGATTGTATAAGTCGTCTACAAAGCCTATACCTGAAGAAAAGACTAAGGCGATAGTTAAGGGTATGAGAAAGGTTTGTAAAAAGGTATCTGGAAAAAACAGAACGGGGAAAATCCAAAGAGATGCCAGGAAAAGAAAAATAAAAAGGACGCCGGCAGATTTCTTAGTTGGCCTTTCATGCATGCTTCTTTGGTTAGGCATGTCTATTACGGGAAAAAGCTCTTTTTGCACATACAACTTATGCAAGAGATAACTAGATAGGAGAATTGTGGATAGATACAATAAGATTGCCAATGTGTACTCGTATCTACTTTTCTGTGTATTGCTTGGGATTATGGCAAGTTTTTTATTGCCAAATAAATGGCAGCTGAAAAAGTTTTTTTATGTTTCAGGGTGTTTTTACAGCAATTATTACCCCTTTTCAGAATGATAGAATAGATTACGACAGCTATTTTAAGATTTTGGATGGGCAGATCCGCTCAAATATCTCGGGTGTTGTTCCTTGTGGCACTACGGGTGAGTCTCCTGCACTAAGTCATGCAGAGCATAAGGAATTGATCCAAAAAACCGTAGAATATATCCAAGGGAGAAAGCTGGTAATTGCAGGTACTGGTTCCAATTCTACAAGAGAGGCGCTTGCCTTAACGGAGAGTGCTTGCCAAGACGGGGTCGATGGAGTTCTTCTCGTCAATCCCTATTACAACAAACCGACGCAAGATGGTTTGTTCTACCACTTCAAAGAAATTGCTACACATTCTACAAAACCTGTTATGTTGTACAATATACCGTCTAGAACTAGTGTCAACCTATTGCCAAAAACAATTTTGCGTTTGTTAGAGTATCCGAATATCCAAGCAATCAAGGAAGCCACAGGAGATTTGGCTCAAATGGCGGAAGTTATTTCTATTTGCAAAGATCGAATTGCCGTGTTATCTGGAGATGACGCTTTGACCCTTCCCTTACTTTCTTTAGGTGGTACGGGGGTTGTCTCTGTGATTTCCAATGTTTTTCCAAACTCTATTGCTAAGATGGTTTCTTCTTTTACAACAGCTCCAGAAGATGCACGCAGCTTATATTTTGCTTTTTTTCGTTTATTCCAGCTCGCGTTTTGTGAAACAAATCCAATACCGATTAAGGCTGTTATGCATTGGCTGGGGGCCTGTAGTGAGGAACTGCGTCTGCCTATGACAAAGATTACTGAGTCTACTGCTGCTGAAAAGTTGAAAGAGGAAGTCTTTCGTTTGAAGGAGAATGGATATGAATAAAACACGTATTGCAATGGTAGGAGCTGCTGGACGTATGGGAAAGGCAATTGTTAGCATACTGGAGGAATCTGAGTTTTCCTGTTTGCAAGCAGCTATTGAACGTCCAGGTTCCATTCTAATAGGAGTAGATAGTGGTTTGCATGCCGGTTTGAAAGCGAACAAAGTTCTGATTACCGATGATCACAAAGCTGGTATTGAAAACTCCGATGTTGTTATAGATTTTAGTTCTTCTACGAATTTAGAGATAAGTATCCAGCATTGTCTAGAATTTGCCAAGCCATTGGTAATTGGTACTACCGGCTTGCAAGATACCCAAAAAAATGCAATACAACAAGCGAAGGAGAAGATTGCGATTGTACATTCTCCGAATATGTCTATCGGCGTAAATTTGCTGTTTCGTTTAACAGAGATTGCTGCCAAGGCTTTGGGGGATAGTTTTGATGTTGAGGTTCTAGACATCCACCACAAGCACAAAAAAGATGCACCTTCCGGTACGGCACAAAAATTGAAAGAAGTGCTGCTAAACTCTTTGCAACGTTCGGAAGAGCAGGTAATCTATGGTAGAGAAGGGGATTACCCAGATGGTAGAATTAAGAATGAAATTGCCGTACATACTATGAGAGCAGGGGAAGTGATTGGAGAACACACTGTATTTTTCACATCTCCCGAAGAACGCATTGAGATTGCGCATAAGGCACAGGACCGCAAAACCTTTGCAGTAGGAGCAGTGAAAGCTGCTGAGTTTGTTGTGAAGCAAAACAAGGGATTGTTTGATATGTTCGATGTTCTCGCAATTTGATATTGTCCAACACCTCAAAACCCTTGTTTTAATTGATTACAACCAGAGGTTACTACCGGTAAGCTCTGATATTTTAATTGTAACTTTTATTATATACAGCGTTTATCGTATGCTGCGTAAAACACGTGGTATGCAGTTATTAATAGGTCTAGGACTATTTTGGCTTTTAGGTCTGATTGCCAAATACTTTGAGTTAGAGCTTTTGGACTGGCTCATCACGGCAGTGAGTCCGGCACTGGTTTTTGTGGTAGTGATCGTATTACAACCTGAACTGCGGCGGATTTTTTCTGATTTTTCCCAAGCAAAGATCTTGAAGTATTTTATGATGAAGCCCGACTACCAGTTGGATGAGATTGTAGAAGCGGCTCGTATCATGTCGCGTTCCAAAACAGGTTGTATCATCGTCTTTGCTAAAGATATCAGCCTACGCGATATTATCGATCAATCGGTTCTTCTCGATGCACAGATTTCGACTAGTCTGCTGTTGACTATATTCAAAAAAAACTCGGCTTTACATGATGGGGCTGTGATTGTCGAGCAAAACCGCGTTGCTTCTGCTTCTTCCTATTTACCTATGAGTAATAGTTTGGGTAGTTCTACTTTAGGCGCGAGGCATCGTTCGGCTTTAGGACTAGCCGAAGAAACAGATGCTGTCATTTTGGTTACCTCTGAGGAGACGGGAGAAATATCTATCTGCCACGATGGAGAGATGATCCACCCAGTAAAGCCGTTTGAGTTGAAGTCACAATTGTTACAAAAATTGACGAATAACCGTGTAAAATCGGCTAAGAAAAAGGAAATAAAAAAGTAGGGTTACGAAGTGGTTTTCAATATATTTAGAAATTGGCAAGCAAAAGTTGGTTCGTTACTCCTTGCAATTGCCTTATATATCAACCTACAAACACAAAAAATTACCTCTAAAACGTATGAAATTCCTATTTCCTACCCTAAGCTGTCACAGAATTTATACTATGATGTAAAGCGGAAGAAGACCTATAAGGTAAAACTAGAGGGCTTTAAAGATCTGATAAAACTCCACTTCCAATACTTAAAGCTAGTAATTGAACCAGAAGATTTGCATTCAGGCCAGAATCTTATCGAGGTAAAGCAGTTTAAATTTGAGGGTTTGCCTCCCAATGGTATTAAGATCATTCCTTTGGATGGTAAGCTAAAAGTAAATGTGGACACTTTGGAGTCACGGACGATTCCCGTTGAGGTGATCTTTGAAGACCAACCACCAGCAAATTATAGCCGTTCTTCCTATAAAGTCAGCCCTAATTCTATTGTAATTTCTGGACCCAAACAAATCATTGAGAAGTGGAACCGCTATACGCCTAAAATTTCACTACGTGATCAGCGTGAATCCTTTGCCCGCAAGTTCCGCATTTCCTTGCCACGTAGTTTGAAATTAGTTAGTAAGAAGAAGGAAGTTATTATTCGTGTTGGCATTGTGAAAACTTCTACAGGTGTTCCAGAGCCTGGTGAACAGGTAGTTGTAGGAATTCCGGTCAAATGTAGAAATGTATCTAAGGATTTGAGTGTATCTTTGGCAAAATCTACGGTCTCTTTGAAATTCTATTCTCCCAATACACTCAACAGTATCCAGATTATCAAAGGTGTCAAGGTATGGCTCAACTGTAAGCATAGCTACGATAAAAAGAAATCTCGTATCAAACCAGCTGCCACTGGCTACCATAAGGTAAATGTGAGTAAAAGTGCTGAAGTTGCCAATATCGATATTATTGATACTATACCTGAGAAGATCAAAGTAAGTTATAAGAAAAAGGCAACTAAGACAAATGATGATTTCCCGCTTACACCAGATAAAGAGAATGGTAGCAATGGCAAAAACAATATAGACCCTGAACCTCCCGAGTCTACCCCTAATCCATGAGAGAATCCGTAAAAAAAACAATTTGTAGTTGAAAAACAAGGATGCTCCGAGAGTTCTGAATATTGGGACATAAATGCAAATCAATAATATTGAAAAACTACTGGAATACTATAACAAAGGCTTAGAAAATTACAAACTTGGTGATTTCAAATCTGCCCTAAATTTTTTCCAACAAGCCTTGGAAACACAGCCTGGTGATGGCCCTTCGCAAATGTATGTTGAGCGTTGTAACGAATATATCAAATCTCCTCCTCCAGAAGACTGGGATGGGGTGTATGTAATGAAGACGAAATAATTATGAGCAAGAAAAACAACCAATATCTTGTAACGGAGCACGGTACTATCTCCACGATTTTAGGCAAGGAAACCTCCTTCAATGGCGTGTTGACATTTAAAAAGCCCCTACAAATCTCTGGAGAATTTTCTGGAGAAATTATTTCTGATGGCTATATTTTAATCAGCGAAGGTGCCGTTGTACGCGCAAATATCAAAGCGCATACTGTAATTGTAGGTGGGCAGGTGACTGGCAACGTTACTGCTACGGAACGTTTGGAGATGCAGGCTAGCGGTAAAGTCATTGGCAATATAAAAACTGCGAAATTACAAATTGCTGATGGTGTCATTTTTGATGGCAACTGCGAAATGATCCAGCAAGATGTTTAATTTTCGTTTGACCTCCACTCGATCCGGTTTTTAGTGGTAACTTCAGCTAGGATACCCTGAACGTCTCGTACACTGGTTCATCCTATTTGAACTATATATAATGAAACTAGAGGTACAACTAAGCCCCATTTTGCAAAACTTGGGTTACTGGTCGTAAGTTATCTCGCACTCAAAAAGAGGTTTTGATGTCTGTAATTTCAATGAAAAGCTTATTGGAAGCTGGTGTCCATTTCGGCCACCAAACTCGTAGATGGAACCCTAGAATGGCTCCTTATGTGTTCACAGCTCGTAATGGAATCCATATTATTGACCTGCAAAAGACTGTGCAAAAAACAAAAGAGGCCTATGACGCCTTACGTTCCTATACTGCACAGGGCAAGAAAGTCTTATTTGTTGGAACAAAAAAACAAGCAAGAGGTGCAATTGAAAGAGAAGCAACTCGTTGCAATATGTTTTATATTTCGAACCGTTGGTTGGGGGGGCTTCTTACCAACTGGAATACTGTTAAGAAAAGTATTGCTCGTCTAAAAAAATTGGAATCCATGGTAGAGAATAACTCCTTTGACCAAGAAGCTAAGACAAAGAAAGAGCAATTGGGGTTGCAACGGGAGTTAGAAAAACTACGTAAAACCTTGGGTGGTATCAAGGATATGACGACTATCCCAGATATTATTTTTGTGATTGACCCAAAAAAAGAAGAGATTGCAGTCAAAGAAGCAAAAAAACTTGGTTTAAAAGTCTTTGCTGTCATTGATACAAATTGTGATCCTGATCTCATTGATTATGCGATTCCTGGAAATGACGATGCGATCCGAGCGATTAGTCTTTTTCTGGAAACAATGGCAAATGCAATCATAGAAGGTACTGGTGGTGTTGTTGTCCAACCAAAATTTAGTGACGAATTCGATGTAGAAGCTCTTACAAGTAGTATGGACTACCGTGGTGAATACGATGAAGAAGGTCGTTTTATCATGGATGATGACGGTGTATATACAGAAGTTAGTCCTGACGATGGAGAAGCAGAAAAAATTGTTGCGACGGCCAGCACAGGAGAAGAACCACAAGAAACTAAGATGGCTGTGGATATATCCAAGAAAACTGGTATCGAAGTAAAGTCTGGGGAATCTGAAGAAGCCAAAGAAGAGGCTCCTGTTGAAGTTGTTACAGAAACATCTACTCCAGAAGTGAGTAAGGAAGCTACAGAAGAAAAAAAACCTTCTGAAGCATAATTTGTCCGATAGCGCAATTGCTAACCTTATGTGGGGCTAGCAAACTGCATAAAGACTTGTAATAATATTTAAACGAATAGATTGGGGGAAATTAGTTTGGGAGTATCGACCGAACAGATCAAAGAATTACGAGAGAGAACCGGAGCCGGTCTTTTAGACTGTAAAAAGGCTTTGGCTGAAAACGACGGTGACCTAGAAAAGTCAACAAACTTTTTGCGTGAAAAAGGTCTCGCAAAAGCATCTAAGAAAGCAGATCGTGCCACCAAAGAAGGACTCGTTGTGTCTTATATCCATGCAAATGGTAAAATTGGTGTTTTGCTTGAATTGAACTGTGAAACGGACTTCGTAGCAAAAAATGAAGACTTTGAAGTTTTAGGAAAAGACATCTGTATGCAAATAGCTGCTGCAAGTCCTCTTTACCTAACTCCAGAGGATGTTCCTGCTGAAGAAGTGGAAAAAGAAACGCAAGTTTTACGTGCCCAACTAAAAGAAGAAGGCAAAAAGGACGAGATCATTGAAAAGATCATCCCAGGAAAGTTGAAAAGCTTTTATTCTGAAATCTGCCTGTTAGAGCAGCAGTACATCAGAGAAAATAAAAAAACAGTCAATGATGTTCTCAAAGAAGGCATTGCCAAGTTTGGCGAGAACATTACCATAGGAAGGTTCACACGCTACCAAATTGGCGGTTGATTCTTGAAAGAAGAAAAAGAACTTACCTACAAACGAATTATGATAAAAATCTCTGGGGAAGCCTTGGCTCCTGGAGAAGGACAATATGGTATTGATGGCGAGAAGGTGCATTCTCTCGCCTCACAAATTCGCTCTGTGCATGCGATGGGGATTGAAGTCGCAATTGTAGTAGGTGGTGGTAATATTTTCCGTGGTGTAACTGGTGTGGAACGTGGGATCGATAGAGCCACCGCAGACTACATGGGTATGATGGCTACTATCATGAATGCCCTTGCTTTGCAAGATTCCTGTGAAAAGTTAGGGCTTTTTACCCGCGTGCAATCTGCAATTGAGATAAACTCTATTGCAGAGCCATACATTCGTAGGAGAGCCGTACGTCATTTGGAAAAGAAGCGTGTGGTAATTTTTGGTGGTGGTATCGGCAGTCCTTATTTTACCACCGATACAACTGCTAGTTTGCGTGCTGTAGAAGTCGGCTGTGATGTGATCTTGAAAGCCACAAAAGTCGATGGGGTCTATTCTGATGACCCTAAAAAGGTACAGTCGGCAAAACGTTATAAGCAAATTTCTTTCCAGGAGTCTATCTATAGACAGTTGAAAGTGATGGATCAAACTGCTTTGAGCCTTTGCATGGAAAATGATATGCCTATCATTGTTTTTGATATTTTTAAAGCAGGTAACCTGCAAAAATTAGTAGAAGGAATGAATGTGGGAACAGTAATATCCAATACCAACGAGGTACTGATCGATGAGTGATTATAGTTCGCAAGCATCTGTGAAAATGGAAAAGACAATTGAAGTTCTAAAAAAAGATTTTTCGCAGGTTCGTACCGGGAAGGCAAACCCGGCTATGATTGAAGATGTAAAAGTAGAATACTATGGGGCAATGACTTCCTTGAACCAAATGGGAACCATTACAACTCCAGAACCTAGATTGCTGGCAATTGCTCCGTTTGATAAATCTGCCATCAAGAACATTGAAAAGGCGATTATGGCTTCCAACCTTGGTTTTACCCCTGTAAACGATGGTACAATCATCCGTATTACTTTGCCAGAGTTAACTGGAGAACGAAGAAGAGAGTTGGTCAAGGTGGTAAAGCAGAAAGCAGAAGATAAAAAAGTTGCTATTCGAAATATTCGCCGTGAAGTTCTTGATGATATCAAAAAGAACTCAGAACTTTCTAAAGACGAGGCAAAGTCATTTGGGGATGATATCCAAAAAGTTACCGATTCCTTTGTGAATAAAATTTCTCAGCTTACCGAAGCCAAAGAAAAAGAGATTACAACCGTCTAAACGATTGTCTTGGAATTAAAAACAAAAAACCTCCCACTGCACATTGCCATTGTGATGGATGGCAATGGAAGGTGGGCAAAAGCAAAAGGTCTCCAACGCAAAGAAGGTCACAGAGAAGGATCGAATGCCATTGATCGCTTATTGGATATTGCTCTTACTCTAGGTTTGAAAAATATCTCTCTCTACGCCTTTTCGACTGAAAATTGGAAACGACCGCCCTCTGAGATTACCTCTATTTTTTCTCTACTCGATGAGTTTATAGACAATAAGCTGGGTCGTTTGCAGGAAAAAAATGTCAGGGTTTGGCATTCTGGTTCTACCAAACGGGTTCCGCGTAGTAGCGTACGCAAGATTGACAAGGCCGTACAGGAAACGAAAGGAAACAGTGCTCTAAACCTAAACTTTTGTCTGAACTACGGTTCTATGGATGAAATCACCCATGCGGTAAATAAAATTCTCAGTAGCAGAAAGGAAAAGGGAAAAGCCCTTGATAAAGCTATTAAGCCTAGTGACATTGAAAAAAATCTCTATACATATCCACTGCCACCTGTAGATCTGTTAATTCGTACGGCAGGAGAGCAAAGGCTATCTAATTTTTTGCTATGGCAAAGTGCTTATGCAGAAATATATTTTACCGATGTGCTATGGCCAGATTTTGATAAACAATGCTTGTTTTCTTCTTTGGAATGGTACGCTAAGCGAGTTCGTAAATTTGGTGGCTTAGCTTCTTCCTAATAGAAATCAGAGCTAAGGAGCTGTTGTGGAATTAGATCCTAAAAAAGTAGAAGAACTGCAAAAACAGACCAGTGCCAGCATGGAACAGGTAAAGCGTGCACTGCACGACGCCGATGGAGACCCACAAAGAGCTTTGAGTAGCTTGCAGGCGCAGAAAAAAAAGGGCAATGAGACTTTTTTACGGGTTATTTCTGCTGTGATTTTGCTGCCTATATTTGTTTTTTGTGTCACTTATACCCAGTGGTTTTTCTTACAGCTATTACTCATGGCTTTGTTGGCTATGTATCTTGGTTTGGCAGAATACTTTGTCTTGACCGACCGTGGTCTAGAAGGGCGACCCTTTCGTGGTCTTTCCTATACTTTTGCCGTTTTGCTAGTCATCCTGTACTATTTCCAAATGGTCAACCAGCAGGCTAAATTTCCCGTTCCTGAGTTTCTAAAAACGGCTTCTACAATTTTCTATCCTGGCTACGACCTAATCATTCCCTGCTATTTTGTGTTTTTCATGCTTGCCTTTGGTCTACAAATTGTCAAAAGACCTTTGGATGGAGCTATTTTTTCGGTGGCTACATCCATTGTTGGTATTTTGTACATGTCGATTCCAATTGGCCATTTGCTTTTGGTAATAGGTCTAAAGAATGGTTTGTTCTATATTTGGTTTGCTGCTGGTATTACTATGATTTCTGATGGTGGAGCCTACTTTGGTGGGCGTTGGTTTGGCAAAAATCCTGCTGGTTTGAAAATATCTCCCAAAAAGACTTGGGAGGGCTATATAACTGGTATCATTATAGGTGTTATCTATACGATTGGTCTTTTCTATGCTTGGCAAAGTGTTGCCGGTGAGTTAGCACCGATTGGCATTTTAGAAGGTTGCTTTGTGGCTGTTGTTTTTGCCATCATTACTGTTTTGGGTGATTTATCTGAATCCGCGATGAAGCGAGACGCTAAAATCAAAGATTCTGCTGCTACTGTCCCCGGTATGGGTGGCATTCTAGATGTGATCGATGCCATGTTATTTACGATTCCTTGCATTTATTTCTATGTGAAAATTAAGGAATCGATGGGTTATACTATTTGATATGAGATACCTAAGTGTTTTGCTCATTGGCAGTCTTTTCAGCTTCCATTCGCTTTTTTCTGCTGTAGTTATTGATTTAAAAACCCACCTTTCGCAAAAGATCAGTTTGTTGCCTATGAAAATAGGTACAGCCTATTTTTTAAATCGTATGGGGTATACGACTTTGGGGATCGATGAAGACTACGCGGTTTGGCTGAAGGAGTATAAGAAAACTAAAATTGCAGCTACTTCGTATAAAGTGGAATTCATCGTAGCGATTACCAAACCTTCGTTCCTCTTGGAGAAGGATGCTTTTGTGGAAAAATCTTTTACATACCAATACGACTTAAAAAAAATCGACGAAATCGAATTGGATAACTCCCTTTTGCAACTTTTGCGTAAGAAAATGCAGCATTACTCCAAACATTCCTACCAACAGGCTGTTCTAGGTGGGGAAATGGCAGCGAAGTTTGTCGATTCCTTTGTCAAAACTCGTAAAAAAGGAAAGCAATAAGAATAGGTATGAAAGAGCAAAAAACGATGGATATCTGCCTTTTAGGAGCCTCCGGTTCGGTAGGAGAGTCTACTCTAAAGGTTTTACGACAGTTCCCCGACGCTTTTCGCCTGCACTCCTGTTCTGTCCATTCGAATGAAGACAAAGCCAAAGCTATTATAGATGAATTCTCACCGCAGGTTCTCGTTGTCACCAGTAAAAAGGCAAAAAGAACACTCGGAACAAGGTACAAGAATAGCAAAATATACTACGGCGAAGAGGCCCTCCTCGATATTGTCAGCGCCACGGAAGTAGATATTGTGGTGACCGCAATCGTTGGTAGTGCGGGTATTTTTCCCACTACCAAGGCTATTGAATCTGGAAAAAAAATAGCCATTGCGAATAAGGAAACTTTAGTTACTTTTGGACCCTATATCAATGGGTTGCTGCAAAAACACCCCGTTGCTATGATTCCTGTGGATTCAGAACACAATGCTCTATTCCAATTGTTGGAGGACCGGCAAGGAATCGATACCTTGGTTTTGACAGCATCCGGGGGAACCTTTCGCGATTTGCCATTAGAGAAGTTTAAAGATATTACTCTCGAACAGGCTCTAAAGCACCCTACTTGGAGTATGGGGCCAAAGATCACCATTGATTCAGCTGGTATGGTGAACAAAGGTTTGGAGGTGATTGAAGCGCACTTTCTCTTTGGCTTTCCCTACGAGAAAATCGAAGTTGTGATCCACCCGGAAAGCATTGTGCATGGCATTGTCGCTTTGCAAGACGGAGCTTCGTTATTGTATGCCTCTCACCCCGATATGATCTTTCCCATTGCCCACTCCCTGTTTTATCCTGAGAAGGTTCCTGCATTGCTTTTAGAAAGGAAAGCCCATACTTGGGGAGCTTTGCATTTTCGTTCTCCAGAAGCTGCCCGTTACCCTGCCTTGCCCTTGGCGTATGCCGCTGGCAAGAGGTCTGGAACGGCTCCTGCAATCTTTAACGCTGCCAATGAAGAAGCTGTGTCGCAATTCATTGCAGGCAATATCCAATTTGTACACATCCCGCAGCTGATCGATGCCAGTTTGCAGGGTTTAGAAATCAGCGATTCTCCTGATTTGCAAGGCTACCTAGAGGCAGACCAAAACGCTAGACAGTTTGTGGCTGATAGGGTAAAAAAAGGAATGCTATGATCATACTAATTTTAGGCGCCGTATTCATGTTGGCAGTTTGTATTTTTATCCATGAGCTGGGTCACTTACTTTGTGGCATGCTGGTAGGTGTCAAGGCACGGATATTTTCCATTGGCTATGGCAAGGGGGTGTGGAAGAAAAGGATCAATGGTACCACCTACCAAATCACCGGAATTCCGCTCGGTGGCTATGTCATGTTTAAAGGCGATGAATATGGCAAGAGGTTGCGTGGCCGTCCCGGTGAGCTTTTGTCAACTCCACCTCTTAAGCGTATGATACCTGTTCTTGGCGGTCCTTTGTTCAATTTGATCCTCGGCTTTATCATTTTCTTTTGTCTTGCACTGGTGGGAGACAACACTCCCAGCAATCGTATTTTTATCGACTCTTCAATCCATGAATACTCGGCCGCTTACAAAGCTGGGTTGCGCAGTGGCGATCGCATCGTGCAGATCGATGGCAAGGAAATCAAAAACTTTGAGGATATCTTTACCGCCGTAGGACTATCTGGTGGGGAAGAGATCGAATTGCAGTACCTACGTGCTGGGCAAAAGTATACCCGTAAATTGATTCCAGATGTGTACTCTGCTGGTGGTCGTCCTACGATAGGTGTAGAACCAGCAGGCAAGCGCAATGTTGTGGCGACGTTTACTACGGGAGAGCAGTTTCGCCATTGGCTTCGAACTACACTAGACCCAGCTTCTTTGGCAGAGCCGGGAAAGGTGAAAGAGTATAAAAAGCAACACTTGCGTTCCCGCGCGATCGAATACTTAAAAGATGGTGATGTAATTTTACAAGTAGAAGGTAAGAAAGTTTCTACCGTCGGAGAGCTACAGCGTGTTTTGGGTAATTACCAGGGCAAAGAAGTGCGTATCCAAGTAGAACGCAAACTCTTTCCCTTACTAACACCCTGGGCAACAGAAATAACTACCACACGTGCTCCGGTGCGACCAGCTTTTTCCCTTGACTTTTTTGCGTTAAAAGAGTCCAAGTTTCCTGAGTTTAATATCCCTTCCTTTTCGTTTGCGAGTTATGACCCAGAATTGCGGCAAAAACTCCTGCGTTTGAAGTTTGACGACAGAGCCTTCCAAACCTTTACAGATCTATCGCAATATTTGCGTAGCAAATCAGATGATTCTTTGCATATCCAAATCGGCAAATTGCACTACGATGCCAAATTCCAATTGCGAGCGATTGGTCTCTTGGGATTTCGACCCTCCATGAAATTTCGTCCAGATTCCTCGCAAAAGAAAGTAGGTGTCTGGGGTGCCTTTGTTGTTTCCGCAGAAAAGGTATATGAGAATATCTTTATATCACTGAAAGGTCTTGGTATGCTTCTCTCTGGTATGATTTCGCCTAGGGAAAATCTATCAGGACCGATTGGGATTGTCCAATTTGCCGGGATGAGTTTAGAGTATGGGTGGTATACCTACTTTGACTTTGTCGCTAAGATCTCTATCGCTTTGATGTTCATGAATCTTTTGCCAATACCTGTGGCAGATGGGGGCCATTTGGTTCTTTACCTCTACGAAGCTATTTCCGGCAAGCCTCTGCCCATGAATATCATCAATATTATCTTTCGTGTAGGCTTTTTCTTCCTCTTACTCTTGGGGATATTGGTCTCTATCAATGATATTACCAGGTTTTTCTAAGCCTAACTAGCAATAAGGAAAATAGATGAAAGCTTCTGCATACCTCCTCCCTACTGTGAAAGAAAATCCGGCAGATGCCGTAGTGGTTTCACACCAACTGCTCATCCGAGCTGGCTTTATCCGTAAGCTCTCTGCGGGGTTGTACCATTTTTTACCCTTGGGTTTGAAAGTTTTACAAAAGATCCAGAGAATTGTCCGCGAAGAGATGAACCTATCCGGTGCCTTGGAGTTTGAACTACCGATCCTAACCCCCGCGGAACTTTGGCAACAGAGCGATCGTTGGGATAAGATGGGCAAAGAGATGTTTCGCCAGAAGGATAGGCATGAATTAGAGTATGCCTTAGGGCCGACACACGAAGAATCTTTTGTTAGCTTGATGAAACCTATCCTCAAGTCCTACAAGGATCTACCTAAAAATGTTTACCAAATGCACACTAAGTTTCGTGATGAGATCCGCCCGCGTTTTGGAGTCATCCGCTCGCGAGAATTTATCATGAAGGATGCTTATTCCTTCCATTTGGATGAAGAGTCTTTACATAAAACGTACGAACTGATGCGTAGAACCTACCGCAAGATTTTTACCCGTTGTGGTCTTGCGACGATTCCTGTGCAGGCCGACTCTGGAAATATGGGTGGTTCCGGTTCGGAAGAGTTTATGGTAGTCTCGCCAATCGGAGAAGAAACCTTGGCGCTGTGTTCTAGCTGTGGTTATAGTGGTAATGTAGAAAAAACACCTCTGCTGGTAAAGACGCAAGACAAGCCTGTAGAGGTTGAAGAAATGCAGGTTGTGGAAACTCCTGGCAAGAAAACCATCAAAGAGGTCAGTGAGTTTTTATCGCTTACAGAAGCCGAGACAATCAAGTCAGTTATGCTTAGGGTAGACGAAGAGTGGAATGCCATCGTGTTTATCCGTGGTGATAGGGAAATCAATGAGGTCAAAGCGAAGAATATACTCCTCGCAAATGAACTACGTCCGCTCGCAGATGCAGAAATCCAAGAGTTGGGATTGATTCCAGGGTATACAGGTCCGGTATTGGAGAAAGAAATTGCCGCCAAGCTCTATTTTGATACAAGTATTTTGCCGGAAAAAGGCTATGTAGTGGGAGCCAATGAGCTAGATAAACACTGTAAAAACTTTGTCTATGCTAGAGAAATCGCTGGAGAGTTTGTAGGCTATGACTTTGCTTTAGTAAAAGAAAAGGACCCCTGTCCCAAATGTGGGCAAGAGTTGACACTGGAAAAAGGCATTGAAGTCGGGCATATTTTTAAATTAGGGCAAAAGTATAGCAAGGCCTTTGACCTATCCGTCATGGGCAAGAACGGCAAGCCTACACAAACTACTATGGGATGCTATGGGATTGGCATCAATCGTACCATGGCAACAATCATCGAACAAGACAATGATGATAAGGGAATTATTTGGCCGATTTCAGTCGCTCCTTTTGAAGTATCGCTGGTGAGTTTGACCAAGAAAGCAGAAGAATTGCAGGTAATTGCGGAAATCTATGAATACTTACTTGCCAAAGGGATCGATGTTCTGTGGGATGATAGAAATTTGAGTCCAGGATTTAAGTTACGCGATTCGGAAATGATAGGTATACCCATAAAATTGGTATTTGGCAAAGCCTTTGCACAGGAAAAGAAGTATTCTTTTACCATCCGCAAAGAGGGTATAGAAGAACAACTGACCTACCAAAGCAAACAAGCCTTATGGGAAAAAGTGGAAGAGACTCGTCATAAGCTGCACCAAGAGTTGCAGGGCCCAGGCAATAGCTAACGGAGAAACACGATGACAACGGAAAGCAAACAACAAAAAGGGTATTTCGGAGAATTTGGTGGCAGATACTCGCCAGAAGTGTTGACCACCGCACTCATTGAATTGGAAAATGTATACAAGAAGTTCCAAAAAAACCAAAAGTTCCAAGAAGAGCTCGCGTATTACAATAAGAACTATATTGGTAGACCCTCGATTTTATCTTTTGCGGAGAGATTGACAGAAAAGTGGGGTGGAGCGAATATCTGGCTAAAACGCGAAGACCTGAATCATACCGGTGCACACAAGATCAACAATACCATCGGCCAGGCTCTATTGGCCAAGAGCATGGGCAAAAAGCGTATCATTGCAGAAACAGGTGCAGGCCAGCACGGGCTTGCTACAGCAACTGTGGGAGCCTTGTTTGGATTGGAAACGATTATCTATATGGGAGCCGAGGACCTACGCCGGCAAGAGTTGAACGCGCAAAAGATCCGTTTGCTAGGAGCCGAGGTGCGCGCCGTGCATTCTGGAACAGCAACGCTGAAAGACGCCACCAGTGAGGCGATGCGCGATTGGGCTCTAAATGTAGAGAGCACGCATTTTATTGTAGGTTCTGCTATCGGCCCACACCCTTTTCCCACTATCGTACGTGATTTTCAAAGTGTTATTGGTAGGGAAACTAAAGAGCAGAGCAAAAAAGAAATCAAAAAATTGCCAGATGCCGTCGTTGCCTGTGTCGGTGGCGGCTCCAATGCAATAGGTATGTTCCATCCCTTTTTAGAGGATAAAAAGGTGAAATTGTATGGGGTAGAAGCCGGTGGTAGAAGCCAAAGCCCCGGAGAACACTCCTCTACCTTGACCTTTGGTAGTACTGGGTATTTGCACGGCACCAAGACCCTGATCATACAGGATGCGGAAGGGCAAGTTTTACCGGCTCACTCTGTTTCTGCGGGTCTCGATTATCCAGGCGTCGGACCGGAGCACGCCTACCTAGCTTCCACAGCCAGAGTAGAATATGTGAGTGTGAACGACAAACAGGCCCTTGAGGCATTTTTAGAAATCACCAAAGTAGAGGGAATTATTCCTGCCCTAGAGACGGCACATGCTTTTTCCTATGCCAAGGAGCTTGCCAAAGAACTGGGCAAAGATAAAAATATGGTGGTATGCCTCTCCGGTAGAGGTGATAAAGATACAGTAGAAGTATTAAAAATAATGGAGGAAGCATAGAATTGGGTTCACTTGCACAATGCTTTGCGAAAGCCAAACCAAAGGCTAAGTTCATTCCCTATTTGTCTCTCGGAGACCCGACGATGGAACTGTCTGTCGAGTGGAGTAAGTCTATCGCTGATGCGGGAGCCGATATTTTAGAACTGGGAATTCCTTTTAGTGATCCGGTTGCGGATGGTCCCGTCATTCAGGCTTCCTACAAAAGAGCTTTGGCGGCGGGTTTTTCTATGGCTAAGGTTCTGGAGATCACAGGAAAGATCCATAAGAATAGCCCCGAAATCCCACTGGTATATTTAAGCTATTTCAATCCTATAAACACCTATGGTTTGGAGCGTTTTTTCCAAGAATCCTACCAAGCTGGAATTCGTGGTATGGTTCTACCCGATATCCCTTTTGATTCAAAGGATTCACAAAAAGTTTTTACCCTTGCAGAGCGGTATAAGATTGATATTATAAACCTAATAACGCCTTCTACACCGCTGAGCCGTATGCGCAAGATGAAGAAGGTGGCCTCTGGTTTTATCTATTACGTAACCTCATTTGGTGTCACTGGAGTACGAACAGCCTTTGCAGATAATTTATCCGAGCGGGTACAGATTGTAAAAGATACGCTGCAAATTCCGGTCTGTGCTGGCTTTGGCATCTCACGCCCAGAGCAAGCACGTGAGATTTCTCAGTATGCAGATGGCATTATCATAGGGTCTGCTGTACAGAAGATCATTGAAAAATATGCGGAAAACCCTGACGAATGCAACCGCCAATTGGGTCGTTATATCAAGGAGATAAGGGCTAGTATCGCTTAAAGTGAGATTGGCAACTGGTACAGTTTTTTTTAGCAAAAGGAGTAATGATGGAATTTTCAAAGATTAAAACACTTAAAGCCTATGAATATATATATATAGCTTTAGCTTCTATTGGTATAATAGGAACTATTATCTTTTTTTTAAATAGTAACCATTCCCTTTCGCAAAGCTATTTACTTCCTATTGTCTCATATCTATTATTAATTGTCTTTGGTTTTTTAGTTTATCGCATTATATTACGGACATCTAGTAAAAAAGAACGACGTGCTAGCTTTTTGATCGCAATCCTATTGACTTTACTGACTATTGGTGCTTTTACAATTTTTGATTTTCTAAAAGATTGGGAAGAGGAAACTATATATACTCGATTTTCTGCTCTTAGGGATCGTCGTGTAATTGCTGAAGGTACTGGTATGAGTGTCTACTCTCGTGTACCAAAGGCTAGAAAGGACATCCAGATCATAGGAATTACTAATAGTACTAGAGAGAAAATGGGCGCTGTGTGGCCGATCCCCTGGGATTACTATGCAGATATTATAAATGTTTTTGATGAAAGCAGAGATAACGTGATTATGTTTGATATTTTTTTATTAGACTATAAATTAAAAGAGATTCCTCCGTTACAGCAGGCTATTAAAGAATCTCCAAATAAGGTTCTCTTTGACTATCCGATGGAAGTAACACTTGCAACGAAAAAGGATATTAAAAACTTAGATGTTCGTAGCAAGGTCTTGCGAGAAAAGTATAAACTAAAGAATGTAAGTGATGTGTATAACGTAGGAGAGATTTGGTTAAATTATCCTATTCCACCTATTGAACAAATTTCTCAACCAGCACATGGTCTTGGTTTTGCAAATATACGCAAACCAGATAACGAAAAAAGCCGTAAAATGCCATTGGTGGTGAAGTTGGTAGATCAGGGAGAAAACCAAGAAACGGAGTATTACCCATCTATCGTATTGGTAACTGTCTGTAATTATTATGGCGTAGATGTTATTAATGATACAGAAATTAGGATGGGGGAATATGTAAAAATCAAAAATATACCTAGTAAGAAAGTTACTGAATTTAACACTGAATCTTTACAACTCGAAGAAAAAGATATTATGACGATTCCCAATAAAGAAAGAGAAATTACTATACCGATAGATAATTTTGGTCAAATGGATATTAATTATGTAGGTGGTCAGCATAGCTTTAGAGTACATCATTTACATGAGGTTGCTAAGGAATGGACTACCGATGATGCTTTGAATAATCGTTTGGATAATAAAATTTTTTTAGTAGCAATGTATTATGCCACAGGAGTCGATACCGCAAAAGATCAACACGGTTCTCCATTTGGTGAAATTTCTGGAATTGAGCACCATGCGAATGCTTTGAACACTATCTTAAACCAAGACTTTATGAGTAATACTTCTAAGTTCAGCAACTTATTGATCTATCTATCTATAGGTTTGCTCATTGGCTTTTTATTACCTCGTTTGAAAACTTGGTTAGGCTTTGTGATGATCCTTTTATTTATATCAGGTTATATAGGGTTTTCAAGTTATGTATTTAAGTCATTAAATTTAATTACTCCCCTTCCTTCTGTAGTTATGCAACAACTGTTGATATTTGTTAGCATCATAGGATACCGTATCTTTGCCGAAGAAGAGAACGTAAAATACATCCGAACCACCTTCTCCAAATTTGTTTCAGAGGATGTCGTAGATGAACTGTTAAAAGACCCCACGAAAATTTCTTTGGGTGGATCCAAGAGAGAGATTACCATTTTCTTTTCCGATATTCGAGGTTTTACCACTATGTCTGAGGCTCTATCACCAGAAGAGTTGGTACAATTTCTCAATGAATACCTTTCGGAAATGACAGAGATCGTCATCCAATACAAGGGAACCATCGACAAATACATGGGGGATGCAATCATGGCATTTTGGGGCGCACCGATTGAGTTAGAAGACCATGCCTATTATGCCTGCATTGCCGCGCTTGCACAATTAGAGGCTCTGGTCAAAATGCAAGAGGAATGGAAGAAGCAAAACCGTCCCATTATCGACATTGGGATTGGTCTGAATACGGGAAAGGCTGTTGTAGGCAATATGGGAAGCTCGCACCGTATGGAATATACTTGTATGGGGGATACCATCAATCTAGGGTCTCGCTTGGAAGGGTCAAATAAGATGTATGGCACTAATATCATTATCTCTGAATATACATACGAAAAGGTCAAAGATAGGGTCTTTGCGCGAGAGTTAGACCTGGTACGGGTCAAGGGGAAAAACCAACCGGTACGAATCTATGAACTCATGGGATTGAAAAATGCCAGGGATATGGAAGAGATGAAGCGTCCCTTATCATCGCTAAAAAAGTAGGGTGAAGAGATGAGTTATAAATATCTAGAGAAGATCAATTATCCTGCTGAACTGAGAAAGTTAGAGATAAAAGAATTACCAGAAGTATGCCGTGAAATCCGCGAATACATCATTGATACCCTTTCTGGCATCGGTGGACATTTTTCCAGCAACCTGGGGGCTGTAGAGTTTACCGTAGCCCTGCACTATGTATTTGAAACACCTAAGGATAGGTTGTTTTGGGACGTCGGCCACCAAACATACCCACACAAAATTTTGACCGGAAGGCGTGAAAGCCTCAAGACGGTAAGGCAGTACGGTGGGATTTCCGGTTTTCCCAAACGCGAAGAATCCGAATACGACTTGTACAATACGGGACACGCAGGAACATCTATCTCACAATTGATAGGAGAAGCTGTCGCTAGAGATATGACAGGGGGGGATTACAATTGTATCGCTATTATCGGTGATGCATCCTTCTCGGCTGGAATGGCTTTGGAAGCTATGAACCATGGCGGACATCTAAAGCCAAATTGTTTAGTTGTACTCAACGACAACTACATGTCCATTTCCAAAAACGTCGGTTCTATCTCTACTTATTTGAACAATATCATCAGTTCCCAGTTTTACAACCGTTCTAAGAAAGTGTATTTCACCCTGCTAAAGTGGCTTCCCTTTATAGGACCGGCTCTTCTCAGTTTTGTCAAACGAGTGGAAAAGTCTTTCAAAGATGTGTTGGTTCCAGGGGGTCTCTTTGAGGATCTTGGTTTTCGTTATATTGGTCCCGTCGATGGTCATAACGTCATACAACTAGTAAATATGCTGCGTAAGCTAAAAGATAGAGAGGGACCTGTACTGCTGCATGTTTTGACCCAAAAGGGTAAGGGCTATACCCCAGCAGAGAAGGACCCGATCAAATACCACGGTGTCACGCCCTTTGACAAGACAGATGGTGCTATGTCTGCCAGCCAAGAGAAGATTGGCTATAGCAAGATCATTGGGGAAACACTGAAGTACCTAACTGATCGCAATAAAAAAGTAGTAGCGGTTACACCTGCTATGATCGAAGGAAGTGGCCTGAAAGCCTATGCGAAAGCCTACCCTGACCATGTGCATGACGTTGGTATCGCCGAACAACATGCCGTTACCTTTGCTGCATCTCTACTCGGCGGCGGAATCGTTCCTTATATGTGCATCTACTCTACCTTTATGACACGTGGCATGGATCAGGTCGTGCACGATGTATCTCTAATGAATCTACCACTCCGCTTTGTTATCGATAGGGCAGGTTGTGTGGGTGCTGATGGAGAGACGCACCAGGGATTGTTTGATATCGGATTCCTATGTGCATTGCCGAATATGACGGTTTTGGCTCCCTCCAATGGACAGGATTTGATCGACTGCATGAAGTATATGGAAACGTACGACAAGGGACCAATAGCGATTCGCTTTCCCAAAGCCGCAGTATCTCCAGATACTTTAGATTATGAAAAAACGGGTGCGATCCAGGCGGTACAATCGCGGGTGTTGCAGAGTGGTACATCCCTATGCCTTCTTTCAGTGGGTTCTATGCTAGAAATTTCACAAGCTGTCGCCGTTAAGCTGCAAGAACATGGTTTTAGCGTTACCGTAGTAGACTTATTCTGGATACGTCCACTGGATCAAAAAACAATCGAAGAAGAAATCAGCAAAACAGAACACTTTGCTATTTTGGATGAAAGCTATTTAGACAGTGGAGTTTCTGGCTATATCCTCAATCGAATCCCCGCAAATCTTTTAGCTAAATTTATCAAGACCTTTGCCTTCCCTCCAGAGTCCATCCAACACGGAGCACGTGATAAGGTCAGGAAGCATTATAAAATAGATAGCGAGACAATTTCGC
>JBCCIA010000022.1:0-27234 GCA_039028475.1 Spirochaetota bacterium
GCTCTGGTTTCTTTCTCTTCTTGTTGTTGGTTCTCTGGCAGTAGGAATTGTGGGCATGTCTCATGCATGCATTACAGAGACAGCCGTGGGATTGATCATTGTCAATGGATTCCATTGCAGCAGGATAGAAGTTGTCAGATTGTTGTTGGAAGAAGGTTTAAGCATTGCGTTTGTCCTTGACAGCATCCAATGGGGGATTGGATGTTTGGTTGTCAACATGAAGTCATGAATGCTGACCATTTTCTCCTGAGCCACAATTCCTTGGCCTGGATATCAGCAAAAATGACGGTTGCACCTGTTATAAAAATGGAGTCAGACCCTAAGGTAGATGGAATTTTAAAACTATATTCGAAATCCGAATATGGCGAAGCAATCATGTCAGGTACATTTATCTCTGTTGAGTCAGGTCATAAATTAATCTACTCCTGGAATTGGGAGGGAACAGAGGAGGACACTAAAGTAGACGTTACCTTCCAAGACAATCAGCTCGGCAGCTTAGTTTCCATCATTCATTCAGGCTTTACAAGTATACAGAGCAAAGACATGCATGATTCAGGATGGGACAGTTACTTCAAAGGTTTAGAAGCTAAAATCAAACAAACAGGATTTTACTAGATAACAGGTTACAGAAAAATTGGATTGTCATTCTACTTTTTATTTGAGAAGATATATACATGAAACATCACATTCCTAGAAAGAAAAAAGAAATTACCAAGCAACTTCTGAATAATCCCTGCTCCTCAATCATCGCGATTTCCTTAGGGTTCCCTCTAGGTGTCATACTTTCCTTCCAAAACATAGAATTCTCTATACCCTATAGATATGTGCTTGTAGTATGCCCAATACTTAGCATCATTATCGTACTAACTGCAATACAAGCAATCAAAAGAGGAACTAAAAACCTCTGGGTAGAATTAAAAAATCAATTTCTCTTGTACCACGCCGTATTATTTACCGCAACTGTCCTTTCCATATTATTCCTTGTCCGTCCATGGCATGTGAGTTATACCAATTCGCAAATCTTTACATTAGCCTTAGGTTTTGCGATAGGGGGAAGTATTACAACAATCTTACTTATAGTACAATATTTTATGCAATGGAAAATGTATAGACAGGGTATTTTTTCTAATATGGTCTCTGGAGGACCTTATATAATATCATTGGTATTATTAGGAACGAACTTTTTACTTGGAGGAGTTGCCAGTCTACCGATATTCTTTTTTTGGACAAAAGAGATTATTGAATTAAAACCAGACGGAATTACAGCAGCAACTTTCCTTGTTCTATTGACAACATGTAGTTTCTTCTTATTAGGCCTCCTGATTTGTAGAATCCAGCTTTCCAAACAATTCACTATATCGGGAACCGGTAGCACTCCTAATGTCTCAAACGTAGGCTACTCTGAAGGTAGCTCCTATCAATCAAATGATTCTGGTGATTCTGATTCTGATTTTGGATAGTGAATGTATACTTAAGAAATCACCTTACTGCATATGCCCAACTTTTACCAAAATGGTACAGCCTTTCTCACTAAATGGATTATGCATTGATAAGTGAGGACTTCGCAAATACGTCCCTTGAGGATAGTTTCCATATTCATCTTGGAAGGTACCTTGCAAAACAAAAATCTCCTCACCACCCCAATGCTTATGCGGCTGAAAGGTAGCTCCGGGAGGCCAATGCACCAGAGCAGCATTATGGGTGCCATGTTCATGCAAAGGCATAACCCGTAGCATACCAAAACCAGGGAACCAGTCGGATCTAGTTGTATCAATTACCACGCGCTTTAAATCATCACTGGCAAATTGGTTGAGCTTGACGAACAGTTTGCAACCAACTTCACTGAAAGGTTTGTGTGAACTGCCAGATGGGTTGCGTAGATACGTACCTGCCGGATAGCGACCGTGCTCATCCGCAAATTCACCTTCCCAAACAAAAATTTCTTCTCCCAAAGGATGGGTATGTTCGCTGAATTCAGAACCAGGCTCATAGCGAACCAAACTGGTAACCTGCCCAGATTCTTCCTTTTCTCGTTCAAACGGTTTACGAAATACATTCTTATTGGGAGAGGCCAACCAGGGCTGTAGGTGTTCCTGGATGATTAATTTTTCACTTCGGTTCATGTTGAAAGGTACTGCTAATTCCATTTGACTATCCCTACCGGTAATTTCAGCAAAAGGCATTTCATACTCTCCAGAAGGCGTTAGAAAAACTACAATAATTTCCACTATACATTGGTAAAATAACAGTAGTTCCTGTATCATTGCTTTCCAATATGCTTGACGCTATCTTCTCTTTTCTGTAAAACTTGGTTCTATGAGTAAAAAGTTCTATACCAACTGGTTGCAAATTGATTGTATTCTTACAATACTAGTGGGGCTAACTTCTTTCGCAGCTAGCCGTCCTACCGGCATGCAGCCCTGGGTTTTACTGTTTGATCTGTTGGCTTGGCCTTTGGATGGCAACCCCGCTGGTTTTACACGCATAGGCTTTGCTTTAAATGCAGTCTTAGGGGGTGTCATGGTAGGTTGGGGAGTTACGATGTTTCTTTTGGCCAGGTGGGTGCTACCAAATGGGAACGAACCCGTAAGAAAAGGGATACTTGTTGGAATATTGGCTTGGTATGTAGTGGATAGCACTGGATCTTTTGTGGCTGGATTGCCTGGAAATGTAGTCTTAAACACCTTGTTCCTACTCTTGTTTTTACCACCATTGATAGGATTGCGACAGAAAGGAAGAGACTACAGATAACGATATCGTGCTCGAACTATTTGCTTCTACAGAGCGAACCCAAACAAAAATTGACTAAGAGAGCAATTGAGTTATGAACCCAAAATTAATGCAGTTATTACGATTTACAGAAGAAGACCTGGTATGGAACCGCAAGGGCAAAATGAGTGAAAAACAAAGAAAACGTCAGATGAATAATGCTAAGATTTTGTTAATAGTTTTACTTGTATTTGCATTGCTGCTCTATAGTTCTTTTTTCTTGGTAAATGAAGGATCTATCGAACTGTTTCGAAATATAATAATGGCTGTGGTCTGTTCGATAATTGCACTAACCGGTGTGTTTTTTTATTGGAAGACCGAAATAGGTGTGCTCAAAGGAGTCGCAAAAAAAATTACAGGACAAATCACTTATGCGACATCTAAGCAAGGACAAACGCTTCTAGTTGTAAATAATTTAGAAAAGTTTCCCTTTCCGTACCAGCAAGATTTATTGGACACCAAGCAAATCTATACAGTCTACTATATGAAAGCTGCTATGAATGAAATACTGTCTATAGAAGAAGAAAACTTAAGTTTGTAAAAATGAAAATTAGAGCAATCCTATTTTTATGTTTTTTGCTTGGAATTGCAACCATTGCCTATAACCTAAACTCGCTAGAGGAATACTTTGCTGACCTTGCTTCCAATGCAAACACGGATGCCACCCCTAAAATAGTAAAACCAAACAAACCAATTCCCGAAGAGCCACCGGTTAGCAAAGTATTTTTTGCAAATTATGAAAAGCTACTCATAAGGATCAAGTCAGACCGAGTCAGATATTATAAAAGGTACAAAAAAGCCAATAGTAAGGGTAAAAAAAGAATTATCCAAGAGGCAAAACAATACATTACCAAAACAATGATCCAGGAAATTCTCCCCGCATGGTATGGAACTGATTGGGCGTTTGGCAGCAATCCAAAGGATTTAACAGAGGGCTATAGCAATACTCCTAGGAAAGGAAGTATTGCTTGTGGTATGTTTGTTACAACAACTTTGCAGCATATGGGATTTAACCTAAATCGCAAACGACATGGTAAAGAGATCTTCATATACATCATGAAAAATATCATTACAGATTATAAAGGACGTGTAGATTCCAAAAGAATTTATAGACGTGGGCTGCCACCTGGAGACGTTAGAAACTACCATCGTAAAAACTTGCCTGGAAAGAATCCACAATACGACGAAGAGCTTTTCAGGTTCAATGCGATGGTTGAAAAAAAGTTTGGCAGTATGCCCGATGGCTTGTATATCATCGGCCTTGCCAACCACGGCGGATTTCTTGCCAAACAAGGGAAAAAGTTACTCTGGATAAATTCATCCTATGATACCTACTATGGTAAGGTTGTTGGCATACCACCTTTTGCTGGTAAGAGGAATAGTTTGGTCAATTCGGTGGATATATATGCCTGTGACTTCTTGTCTAATACCGTTGTGACGAAGTGGATCCAAGGGACCAAGTTTCGTAAGAAGTTCTATTTCTGAGGTATCCGGTCTAAAAACTAACTTCTCACGTTAAATCTGCTGTAACTTCAACTTCTAACTTCATTTTTGGGTCTGCTAAACCAGCGACTATCATGGTTGCTGCGGGGCGGACTTCCCCCAAATACTTGCGAAATACGAGCCAGCATTTTTTGAAATCCTCTCTTACAGGAAAAATATAGTTTATTCTGACTATATGCAAGAATGTGGCGTCAAAATTTTTCCATACTTCTTGGATGTTTACAAAGCATTGTTCGGCTTGGACAACAACGTCATCTGAAATTTCCATATTTTTATAGTTGTAGCCGGTTGTACCGGAAACGTAGAGAATATTATTTTTTAATACGGCGCGGGAATAGGATATCTCTTCTTCAAAAGTAGAGCCTGTAGAAAACTTTTTTGTCTGCATGCTTTGTAGAAACCTAAAAAGTTTTTTCTAATTTCTTAGCTGCAAGGGAATACAAACCTTACGTCCATTGCGGGTGTGGCATTTGCCTTTGGCAGTCATGAAAAATTTGCTGATCGTGCAGTTTTGCCTGAGTCTCTTGCCAGTACATGCTGCGTAGGCTTCTTGGGGAAGTTGTCTCTTCAGGCGGATTTTGTCCATAACAACAGGTATGCAGATCTCCTGGCCTTTTCTATTGTGACAGATGCCACTAGCACTTTTGCCAGAGGCTTGGAGGGTGCATTTCTGCCCAGTTCTGTGGTTTTTACACGCCGCTAGGGCTTTTTTTCGGCCTTGGGAACTTTGTGCGGCTAAGGGAAGCGTACAAGCAAATACTAACAAATATGTAATATGTCTCATATAAAAAATACCTACTTTTTTGGATTTCCTGCCAAGGATTTTAACGGATTGGCTAGTAGAACTTAGACGGAATGAACTGACTTTTTTTTGTATAACATTTGTTTTTTATCATTTTTTCTTTGCTAACGTACCATGTTCTCCAAAGGCAACCGAGAACAGGTTTAGCGCATGAAAAAGACAGAATCAACCTAGCAATTTTCTGGTAAATTCATGATTAAAAGTTCTACAGATTGCTTTAATTTGTATCGACGATATCGGGGGGAAAATAGGATTGTCGAATTAAAGCTATAAATGCTTGCATCATAAACAAAGGTAGAGTTTGGCAAATCCACATATAGGAGTGGAAAACATGTACTTGAGGAAAAAAAGTTTTTTTTAAGGCATACCCGTCACAAATTAACACAGCCCCCTTTACTGGTTCGATTATTGCATGGAGATAGCTTTGGAGGAATGCATGTTAGCCGAATACAAAGTAGAATCCTATTACGATGAGATGTTTTTGAACCGAGGCCAAGCCAGATCCAATTATACCTCTCTCTGCCAAAGCCTTGAAAAAATGCCTAGAAATGAGTTTACTCGCAAGAGTGATACCGCCAAGAAAGCCCTAAAGAACTTGGGAATTACCTTTCGCGTCTATGGAGATCCAGAGCAAGAAGAGCGGATCATTCCTTTTGACATCATACCAAGGATGATTGGCAGCCAAGAATGGACTGCTTTGGAGAAAGGTCTCAAACAACGGATAAAAGCCTTGAATCTTTTCACCCACGATATTTACCGAGACGGCAAGATCATCAAAGATAAGGTAATCCCTCCTGAAATCGTTTATGGCAGTGAAGGCTACCTGAAAGAGAGTGAAGGGTTGAACCCCATTAACAAGACATGGCTGCATATCTCTGGAACTGACTTGATTCGCGACTCTCTTGGAGAATTTCATGTGTTGGAAGATAACTTACGCTGTCCTTCTGGTGTTTCCTATGTTTTGGAGAACCGTGAGGTAATGAAGAGGATTTTTCCTGAGTTATTCGAAACTCTGATGATTCGTCCTGTTTACAACTACCCGATTCACCTCAAAAGTATGCTATCGCAGCTTTCCGAAAAGGAAAGACCCAATATCGTTGTTTTAACACCTGGTTCGTTTAATTCGGCTTACTACGAACATTCTCTCCTTGCACAAGAAATGGGTGTTTCACTGGTAGAGGGTAGTGATCTCGTTTGCCAGGACGAAAAAGTGTATATGAAAACCACCTCAGGATTAAAAGTAGTAGATGTCATATATCGTCGAATTGATGATGCTTTTTTAGACCCAGAGATATTCAATCCTGAGTCTGTGTTAGGGGTTAAAGGATTGTTCGAAGCCTATACAAAGGGGAATGTTGCCCTAGCCAACGCTCCCGGTGCTGGTGTTGCGGATGACAAAGCTCTTTATGCATATGTGCCCCAAATTATAAAATACTATTTAGGAGAAGATGCCCTGTTGCCAAATATCGAAACTTTTCTTTGTAGCAATGAAAAGGATTGTAAATACGTGTTAGAGAATATGAAAGACCTAGTGGTAAAAGCAACCAATGGTTCTGGTGGTTATGGAATTATGATTGGGCCTAAGGCGAGTCAGGAGGAAAAGGATAAGTTTCGCAGTATGATCCAAGAAAATCCAAAGAAGTACATCGCCCAGCCAGTGATTTCCCTATCGCGCGTACCTACTTGGGTAGAGGATTCTATTGAAGGTAGACACGTAGATTTGCGGCCTTTTATCTTACACGAAAAAGACGATATATATGTACTACCCGGTGGATTGACACGAGTGGCCCTGAAGAAGGGTTCCCTTGTTGTTAACTCTTCACAAGGAGGTGGTACTAAGGATACCTGGGTAATCGGAGATACCAACAATGTTAAGTAGAGTAGCTGAGTCTATCTATTGGATCAACCGCTATATTGAGAGGGCTGAAAATTATTCTCGCTTGATTGACGTTAATTGCCAAATGTCTCTCGACCTGCCGAATAGCCATCTTAGCCAATGGTCACCTATCGTTCATACAACTAGTGATCAGAAGACCTTTGTCGAAAGGTACGGAGAGTTTAACCGAAAGAATACAATTGAGTTTATTACCTTTGATTTAGACAATCCAAATTCGATCTTATCTTGTATTTCCAGGGCGAGGGAGAACGCGCGTACGGTACGTGAGCAGATTTCTCCTGAATTGTGGGAAATACTCAATGAGTTTTACTTGAAGTTAAAGTATACCAAGCAAGAACACTTTTCCTACGATGAGGTGCAAACTTTCTTCAAAGAAGTGCGGCAAAACTGTCTCTTATTTCACGGTTGCATGGATGCCACCATTTCACACGATACGGAAGTTTGGAATTTTGCCATGCTGGGGAGGCTCTTGGAACGGGCAGATAAATCTACCAGAATTCTGGATATGAAATATTATATACTATTGCCGTCTATCAATGACATTGGTACGAGTATAGACCTCATCCAATGGATTGCTCTTCTCAAAGCTACGGGTTCTTTGGGAATGTTCAAAAAGAGCTATTCGAAGATCAACCCAAAAGCCATCTCAGAGTTTATCATGCTAAATGAATACTTTCCTCGCTCCATTCTTTTCTGTATGAAGCAAATCAAACAAAACTTACAGGGAATATCTCCAGGTGGAACCAACGTGTTGAATTTAGTGGATACGACTCTCGCTGAACTGAAAGCGACCAATGTGGAGCTTATCTTTACAACAGGATTGCACGAATATCTAGACAACATGCAAATCAAGCTAAACCAAATTGATGGTGAAATCAACCAAAACTATTTTCTATAGAATGAGGAATTACAATGAGTACAACTATACTATTAACCCATAACACAAGTTACCGATACGACCGCAAAATATCATTAGGTCCTCATATCATCCGCCTACGGCCTGCACCACATAGCAAAACAGAAGTTGTATCTTACAACCTGCACGTTACACCAACAGAACATTTTATCAATTGGCAGCAGGACCCTTACGGCAACTACCAGGCGAGGCTTGTTTTCCATGAAAAAACGGAGCGTTTCCAAGTAAAGATAGGCCTGAAAGCGAACATGAAAGTGATCAATCCTTTTGATTTCTTTGTCGAATCAGGAAAAGAGCAATTTCCCTTTACCTATTCCGAAGAAGAGCGCAAGGAATTAAAACCCTACTTGGAAATATCTGAAAATGGTGTACTGCTTAGGAAATTTCTCATGGACCTTTCTCGCAAGAAGCAAGATACAAACGATTTTTTGGTTATGGTCAACCAAGCCATTTGTAAAAATATTGGTTATGTCATCCGTATGGAGCCAGGGGTGCAAACCTGTGAAGAAACGCTAAAAATAGGTTCCGGTTCTTGTCGGGATTCGGCCTATCTATTGGTGCAGGCTTTCCGACATATGGGATTGGCTGCTCGCTTTGTTTCTGGGTATTTGGTGCAATTGAAAGCTGATGTTCCAAGTAAAACGGGTCCTTCTGGCCCTCCACAGGATTTTACCGATTTACACGCTTGGACGGAGGTGTATATTCCTGGAGCGGGTTGGATTGGTTTGGACCCTACATCTGGCCTCTTGACTGGAGAGGGACATATCCCCCTTGCAGCGACCCCCGAACCTAGCAGTGCCGCTCCTATCCAAGGTGCCTTAGAAAAGGCAGAAGTGGAATTTGATTTTTCGATGGAAGTTGTACGTGTGTATGAAACTCCACGTGTAACTTTACCCTACAGCGATACCCAATGGCAGGAGATTATCAACTTGGGGAATGCCATCCAAGAAAAAACTTCCGCAAGCGGCATGAAGTTGACGATGGGAGGAGA
Source organism: Spirochaetota bacterium (assembly GCA_039028475.1). Lineage (GTDB taxonomy): Bacteria > Spirochaetota > Leptospiria > Leptospirales > Leptospiraceae > JBCCIA01. The sequence goes on from JBCCIA010000022.1 coordinate 8,879, forward strand.
GCCTACCTTTGTCAGTGAGAAAAATCGTGACAAGCCAGAGTGGAACTTTGAGGCCTTAGGAGAAGAAAAGTATACTCTCTCCGAACAGCTTTTGGAAAATCTCAGTAAGCATTTTGCCAATGGGCCAGTTTTTCAATTTTGCCAAGGAAAATGGTACCCAGGAGAACCGGTTCCACGTTGGGCTATGATATGCTATTGGCGAAAGGATGGGCAGAAGATCATCCAAGAAGAGAAAGTTCTACAGAAAAGGGCAAATGTTAGCTATGACACAAAAGACGCTAAGCAGTTTATTCTAGAGTTTTGCAAACTTGTGGGAATTTCTCCGCGCAATCTCATTCCTGGTCACGAAGACCATTTGTACTATTTGTGGAGAGAGAGAAACCTCCCAGAAACCTATTCGCTAAAATTAGATGACCCCTACGATGCTATGGAGAGAAAGCGTCTGGTGGAGTTGTTAGAAAAAGGAGTTACGGGCGTTACTGGTTATGCTTTGCCTTTGCGCTATAACTTTGACTTGCAAGGTTGGGAAAGTTCTTTGTGGAGTTTCCGCACCGGTAAGATGTTTTTGCTACCCGGTGATTCCCCTATGGGCTTGCGTTTGCCGATACGTTCTATTTCGGATCGCTTTGGCCAAGAATTGTATCCGATTGACCCAATGGTTTACAGCAAAACCCCTTTACCGGAGAGAAAGCCAGGAGATTGGCAATACGAAGCCCAGCCAGTTTACTATCGCAATACCAATGTCAGCCAGACAGCGATGTGCGTAGAGCCAGGAGAGGGTGCGTTAAAAGTTTTCTTACCTCCCGTTTCCAATATGGAGCAGTGGTTGGAATTGATCTACCTATTGGAAAAAGTTTCTCTAAACCTAGACATTCCGATTCATTTGCAAGGCTATGAAGCACCAATTGACCCAAGGATTGAACGTTTTAAAATTACTCCAGACCCCGGTGTGATTGAAGTCAACCTACATCCATCAAAAACTTGGCAAGAAATGTTAGAGAAAACGCAAGTGTTGTACAAGGAAGCGGAAGATTTACACCTATCCGCTGAAAAGTTTCTCCTGGATGGTAGACATAGTGGTACTGGTGGTGGAAACCATATCACACTTGGTGCCGAGTTTCCACGCGAAAGCCCCTTTCTCCAGAGAGCCCACTTGCTACCTAGTTTGGTAACATTTTGGCAGCACCACCCATCCCTATCCTATTTGTTTTCAGGATTGTTTATTGGTCCCACTTCACAGTCTCCTCGGATCGACGAGGCAAATGAAGAGATGATCTATGAACTGCAAACCTCTATCCAACAAATATTTGCTCTAAAGTCTCCAGCACCTTGGATGATGGACCGCTTGTTTCGTAACATTCTCGCTGACCTAACTGGAAATACCCACCGAAGCGAAATTTGTATTGACAAACTCTTCAGTCCATCCTCTTCCAGTGGTCGTCTTGGTCTAGTCGAACTACGAGCCTTTGAAATGCCACCACATTATCGCATGAGTCTCGTCCAACAGCTATTGATCATGAGTATTGTTGCCTGTTTTTGGGACAAACCTTATAAGCATGATTTGGTACATTGGGGAACCAGCCTACACGACAAATTTATGTTGCCGCAGTACGTTTGGACTGACTTCAAAGATGTAATTGATCATTTACAGAGAAATGGATTTGCCATCAAAGAAGAGTGGTTTTTGCCATTTTTTGAGTTTCGTTTTCCGATATATGGAACGCGCCAAGAGGGCGATATCTCCATTGAAGTACGTATGGCTTTAGAGCCTTGGAATGTATTGGGCGAAGAGATGACCTCTCTAGGGGTTTCTCGTTCGGTCGACTCTGCGATTGAGAGGTTACAGGTAAAAGTTTTTGGCTTGACATATGAAAGATATATAGTAGCTTGCAATGGCTTCGCGTTACCTTTACAGGCAACAGGAGTGCAGGGAGAGTATGTTGCTGGAGTGCGTTTTAAGGCTTGGAATCCACCTTATACCATGCATCCAAGTGTTCCAGTTCATAATCCTTTGGTGTTTAGTATTTATGATAAATGGAACTCTTCTTACGTGGGGGGTTGTACCTACCATGTGTCGCACCCAGGAGGCAGGGCATATGATATACTACCAGTGAATGCATTAGAAGCAGAAAGTCGAAGGATTTCCAGGTTTTGGAATCATGGATTTGAAATGAAACATAACAAACAACCTATTTCTTTGGAGAATGCGAAATTCCCTTATACATTAGATTTACGGAAAACATTAGAATAAAAGCTATAGATGCAAGTTGTCACTAAAAATCAATACCCATTCAATTCCTATAAAGGTTTGAATGGGGTTTATGATGAGATTTTCCTTAGTGAAGGTTCTGTACGTGATAACTATAAAGCTCTCTACGAACAGTTTCGCCAGCTCAACCCACGTGAGTGGATGCGAAAAAACAATGAAGTAAAGAAGCTGTTCAAGGAAATTGGAGCTACCTATAATTTCTATTCCCAAGAGGATGTAATTGAAAGCTTTTGGCAAATGGAAGCTATGCCTCTCAAGCTGCACCAAGTCGAGTGGAATTTCATCCAAAAAGGTATTGAACAACGTGCTGCTGTCCTTTCTCTTCTTTTAAAAGATTTGTACACGGATAAGCGCATTTTGCGTGAGAAAGTGATCCCTTCGGAAATTCTATTTTCTTCCAAGTCATTTATTCGCCAAGTGGATGGGCATACAGCCTTTAAGGCGGAACCTTTGTTGAATTTTGCCTCTGATTTGTTGCGAGATAAGGATGGCAATTTGCATATTATGGGAGATAAGGTTCAGTCTCCTTCTGGCTCTGGTTATGTCAAAGAGAATAGAGTCGTTACCATGCGTATGTTCTCTAATATGTATGAAAGGTATAAGATAAAGGGTTTGGACTCTTATTTCTTTCGCTTAAAACAAACCCTGCTAGGTATGGCAGATACGAACCAAAACAGACCACTGGTTGTGTTGTTGACACCAGGCCCTAAAAATGAAACTTTCTTTGATCATACCTTCTTGGCAGATGAATTGGACCTATCACTTGCACAAGGTAGCGATATATTTGTCAATAAGGGTAAGGTTTTTTTGCGCACTGTAGAAGGCGAAGAGGAAATTTCCTTAATTTTTAAAAGAGTAAATGACCTGTACGTAGATCCATTGGAATTGAAACCAGATTCTCTATTGGGAGTCCCTGGTGTGTTGCAATGCTTCCGTCAGAAAACGGTAAATATTGCCAATGTAGTGGGTTGTGCTATTTTAGAAAACCGAGCCTTATTGGCTTATATGGATAAGATTTTTGAATTTTATATCCAAGAAAAGCCGATCTTACCTGTTGTCCCCACACAGTGGCTTGGGACGCCTACTGCCCGAGAGTTAGTATTCTCTAATATTAGTAAATATGTAATTAAGTCAGCGCAACGAGATCCGGTAAAACCTAAGATGTTTTTTATGTCTGACAAATCGGAAAAAGAACAGAATGAGATCATTCAAAAAATACTTATTGATCCAGGGAAATATGTAGCCCAAGAGATCCTACCAGGTTCCACAAGCCCTGTCTTTCGCAATGGGAATTTTGTTCCTGGAAGAACCGTATTTCGTTTTTTTGCTTCTCGCACAAATGATGATGATTACAACGTTTTGCCTGGTTCCTTGGTACGTGTAAATCATGATTATAACAATCCAATTGTGAAAAACCAATATGGAGCGACAAGTAGAGACCTCTGGGTAACTACCAATGAAGTAGAAAAGCAAGTTCTCAATCTTATCAGCAACCAGAAAGAAACCAGTTCTGTTTCTTTGCATGAAGAGAGTCTCTCTCGTCGCAATGCGGATAATTTGTATTGGATGGGAAGGTATACGGATCGAATGATCTATTTGGCGAGGTTTTTAAAACATATTTACTACCAAAAATTAAGCCTCTACATTGAGAAAGACTATTACAACCTAGAATTTTTACTCTGTACAGTTTCGCATTACTCCAGTACCTATCCTGGATTTCTCAATTTTTCTGCTTTAGATTCTATTGATGAATTTGAAGACCGTTACCAAGAGCTATTATTTTCAGAGACAACTTCATCTAGCCTTTTCCAAACCCTACAAAAATTTCTCGTATTGAGCAAAGCAGCACGCGGTTTGCCTGAGGACGTTAAGTATACTATTTCTCGATTGGAAAAATACAAGGATAAGCAAAAGAAAAACCGTACCATGTTGGAATACCTGTCGGGCATCATTTCCAATTGTTTGTCATTTTATGGTTATGTAGGGGATAGCTTATTACGTGACAACCGTTGGACTTTTATCAAATTGGGCAAGCGCATCGAACGAGCTAGTAACCTCTTACGGCTTGTCATTGCGACATATAAATCGATGACCGATCAAGAAAACTCGGATGCATTGAAGAGCTTAGTGGCAATATGTGACATCAAAGGTGTTTATAAAAGTAAATTTGGTGATAATTACAAAATTCAGAATTTATTGGCAGTTCTAATTTACGAGATGGAGCACCCGGCTTGTCTTTGCAACCAATTGAATGAAATCTACAACCATATAAAACGTTTGAATCGGCATAAGTCTGAGTCGGTAGAGAAAAAAGATTTAGAGAAAATAGAGGAGTTGCAAGCATTGGTACAGGAGGAGTTACCTGCCTATAAACTGACTACTAATTTTGATTTTACTTATATTTATAAAACCTTACACAAAACGCAGACAAAACTGAATGAACTATCTCTTCTTATCTCAGAGACATACTTCCATTACAACGATGACATCCAGAACTATATCAATACTATATGAAATACCAAATCAGACATTTAACGCGTTACTCCTATGAAAAGCCAATCCACAACTGTTATAACATTTTGTGTATGCAACCCCGCGAAACATCTTTGCAGAAATGCTTGAGCTTTGACCTTAAAATTTCTCCAGACTGTACCTTTACCAACTCCTATAAAGACTACTTTGACAATGAAATCGTATACTTTTCTATTGATAAACCACATAAGGTGTTAGAGGTATGCTCCGAAAGTATTATTTCTAACCAAAAAGTCTCCAACCAAAATGAATTTTTTAGCTTACCCTGGGAAGCGGTACGAGAAAAGATGGTGTACTCGCAAAACCAAGAAGACTTTAAGGCATATGAGTTTGTCATGGATTCTCCTTTTATTCGTAGAGGGACATTGTTTGAAGACTTTGCCAGACGGATCTTTAAGGCAAAACGTCCACTTCTCGATGCGGTACTAGACTTTACCCGCTATATTTTTAAAGAATTTGAATACAAATCTGGTGCTACGAACATTTATACTCCTTTGGAAGAAGTATTAGACAAGCAGCATGGGGTATGCCAAGATTTTACCCACCTGTCGATTGTCTGCCTGCGTTCTTTGGGTATCCCGAGTCGCTATGTCAGCGGTTATATGGAAACGCAGCCACCACCTGGTAAAGAAAAACTGCAAGGAGCCGACGCCACACACGCTTGGTATTCCGTGTATTTCCCTGGTTATGGCTGGTTAGATTTTGACCCTACCAACGGAAAAATGGTCGATGAGCGCTATATTGTTACCGCTATTGGTAGAGATTTTTCCGACATTTCGCCATTGAAAGGCGTTCTTTTTGGTGGTGGCAAAAGTATTCTCAAAGTCGAAGTGGATGTAAATCCCATTGCATAATCCAGAAAGCTCTTATCTGTAAGTATTGCTTTTTGGAAATTTATTTCCTACCTTAGCTTTTTTTATTGACCCAGGCTGAAAAAGTGATATTCTCTTTCTTAGGTAAGCTTTATGGGGCAGACGATTTTACTTGTTGAAAAAGATGCAAACACTTTAAAATCTTTAACCAATTTATTAGAAAATCGCTATACAGTCATTGCAGCAAAAGATCCTGAAAAAGCTTTGGAAAAATTGCATTCTGCAACAAGTCCCATTCCCTTACTTATCGCTGCACAGGATTTGCTACCATTTGGGGGAGTTGAGTTTTTCAAGAGAAGCAACGCTGTAAACCCACGTAGTTTTCGGATTTTATTGGCAGAAGAGCAAAATAGCATGGTACGTGTGAATTCTTTACAAGAGGCACATATCTACAAGTTTGTTGCAAAACCGGTGCAAGAAGAAAACCTCCTGTTGGCCATTGAGCGTGCTTTAGAAATCTACCGTTTGGAAGATGAAAACCGCGAATTGCAAAGAATGAATTTACTCAAAAGTCAAATATTCTCTGTGATTTCTCATGATTTCAAAGCACCCCTCGCTAATGTCAAAACCTTACTAAAGATGTTACACAATGGAGATTTAAGCAGAGAGGAGTTTTGGGAGCTTTCTTTGGAATTGCAGCAAAAAGTGGAAACAACTGGTGAATTAGTGGATAATATCCTCCATTGGTCTGTTGCACATATCAAAAATGAAAGTGTTGTTTCTATGCAGATTCCTCTAGCCAGCTTTGTTTCAGCTGCTTTGGTTGAATTAACAGATTTAACACAAGAAAAGAGCATTCTGACGGAAAACCTAGTACCTGAGTCTAGTCAAATCAATTTCAATAAAGATATTTTACATATTTTAACGCGTAATATACTTTCTAATAGCATAAAATTTACCCCTGAATCAGGAAAAATCACAATTTTTATCAGTGAGGACTTGGATTATACAAATATCCATTTCCAAGACACTGGAATCGGTATGACCAGAGAAACTGTTTCTCGGATTCTCAATCATGTGAAAAGCCAACCCAGGGAAGGTACGAGACAAGAACTAGGTTCTGGTGTAGGTTTGATCCTTTGCCGGGAATTGTTACTGAAATGTAAGGGCAAAATGCAGATATTTAGCCAGACCAACCAAGGAACAGAAATCATTGTGCAAATCCCACATATCTCTCCACAAATCCAAGAGCCATTATTGAATAAGGTGCATATACAATGACACAGAACACAGTTCCCAAACTAGGCATTGACACTTCCTCCGGCAAACCCCTACGTGTCTTGATCGTAGATGATACCGCGATCATCCGTATGATGCTAAAACGGATTTTAGTGAGACAGAATTTCTATATCTTAGGAGAAGCTAGTGACGGAGAGGATTTACTCGAAAACCTAGAAAAACTCCATTCTCTTCCAGACATTATTTGTATCGATTATCATATGCCCGCTATGAATGGCATTGAAGCGGCGAAAGCTGTGCGAGAGAAATATGGGCAGCAGATTAAGATTGTTATGATTACCAATTATTCCAATATCCAATTGGTACAGAGTGCTTTAAAATTAAAGTTGGATGGGTTCATTCTAAAACCTTTGGAAGAAGACTTTGTTTTAGAAAAGATGATTGGTATTTTGGGCAGGAAAGATCTTTCACACAAAGAGTTACAGGGTTATAAAACAAAACTGATTGATCTGAAATCCATCGAAATTCCCAGCATTCCAGAAGTGATGCTAAAAGTAGCTAATTTCAATGTGGAAGACCCAGAGAAGGGAAGTAAGGAGTTAGAAAATCTGGTAAGTCCCGATATTGGTATTTCTTCTGTTATCATTCGTATTGCCAATTCTTCTTACTATGGTCGCTCAGGGCATGTTAGTTCTCTCAAAGAAGCAATTCGCATGCTGGGTGTTAAAATGGTGAAGAACATTATCATTCTGGAGCAGAATAAGGAAATTAACAAGCGTCTGAAGCATTCTTTGTTAAAGAAGCATCTACGCAAACAACCGATTCTGGCTTCCCTCATTGCTTTTGATATTGTCAGTCCTTTGCAGCAAGAATCCTTGAAAGAAAATATCTTCCTTATGAGTCTGCTGCGTAAGATCGGCATGAATATTCTTGCCCTAAACTTCAAAGATAATTATATCAATATCTTACGCTTGTATGAATTTGGAGTGAAGTCTATCTTTGCTCTCGAACAGGAAGAGTTTAATTCGGATTCGATTGATATTGGTATACGAGTCTTTAAGTTTTGGAAGTTACCAGAAACTTTCTTATCTCTTGTCGAACGGCAGAATTTCCCGGTGCAAGAAATTACGGAAGTTTCGCATGAGGACCGGGTGACACGTATTTCTGAAATCTTGTCGAAGAAAATGATGGAACTTCCCATTCTAGAAGCAGAAGAAGAACTCCTTACCGCTCTATATGATTTTTACCAAACACCAGATTCTGTACGGCAGGCGTTTGGAGAAGATTACTATGAACTTATCAAAGACCATCCATTCTTTGAATTGTCTATGCATTGAAAGTGTTCCAAGAGAAAATTGCTTTTTCTGATTTCTGTTTGAACTATATTGATCCCCTGGAAAAGCTGGAAAAAACATCCGTTCGAGGAGAAATTCATGAAAAGACTAAGCCTTCTCTTGGCTTTTAGCTCCATTTTTATTTTTTTTAGCCAATGTTCTTCCACTACTCCGAAAGAAATACAAGGAAAGTGGAAAGTGGAAACCATCTCAGTGGGTGGGAAAAAGACCAATGCACCAGAAGAAATGCTCATTGAACTCAAAGAGAGTGAAATCAGTGCTCCTGTCTTCGGAGCAAGCGGTAGCCCCAAAAAAGAGAATATTACCAGAAAGTTTGTCTGGTTGGATGGTATTGTGAAACTTGAGGGTAGCCCTTCGATGATTTTTGCAGTTAAGAAAGAGGGAGATTCCCTCACGCTTTCCTCTGGTGCGATCCCCTTGCCAATCGTCACAACATGCAAAAAGGTTACAGAAGAAGAGAAAAAATAAGACTTTTTACAAAAGCTGTAAAAAGCAAAGGTACATAAAAAAACCGCTCAGTGTGAGCGGTTTTTTTATGTACTAGAATAGAAGGATTAGTATCCTAGGCTAGACTTCAAAAATTTGTTGGAACCTTCGTGTAGTTTGTTGCCTTTTTTATCGTTGGTAAAGTAAATTTTACTCATCAAACGTTCAAAAAAGTGTAGGTTTTTGACATACGCGTCTCTTTTGAAACGGTTACGAATTGGATTGATGTTACTATTTTCAATCGCCGCAATGGTATAAACTCCCACACCACGGTTTTCTTTGGTTTCTTTGGTTCCTCTTGGGGGGAAGCCATCGTTTTGCATGAACATTTTTACTTGCTCGTTGTGTCCACCTTCTGATAAAGGAGCTTCGTCAGTGATGATTAGGTATTTGTAATCCAATTTAGAAAAATCTTTCTTGTAAACTTTTGTTTTAATTTTACTAATGTTACGAGGAGCTTCTGCTCTGGGGTCATTTCCTGAAGCGTTGCCTTCAAAGAAAAGAACTAAAGATTTGCTTTGGATTCCAGTTGGTTTGCCAGTTTCTTCACTGACATAACTGTAGGATTCGAGGTATAGGCAGTTGTTTTGCCCATCTTCTTGTTTTTCTGCTTTTTTGCAGGAGTCTCCGTCAGCAGTTCCTTTGTAGATCATTACATTCTTAGGCAACACACGCACTTTCATGAGCATAAGCTTGGAATGGCTTTTAAAGGTGTTATTTACTGCTTGGATATTCTTATCGATAACTTTTTCAGATTCAAGAACATTCTTATTCAAACCATCATTCCCATCTGTATTGGCTTGTACTTGGCCAGGACCTTCCGATTCTGCCCATAAGGAAACGCTCATTGCCAGTAGTAGCAAACTGATAATTTTCTTCATAACTTACATCCGTCTCTTAATTGGTTTAATACTATTAAGATCGACTTTTCTTGCCCATAAGTCCAGAATTTATCTTCCATGAACCAAATTTTTAAACGAATTCTTGTCCTGGAAAGTCGCCTGGTTTGGTACGCCACCTTCTATGTACCCAAAAGTATTGTTCAGGGTACAACTTAACTTCCTCCTCTAAGGCTTTTGTCCATTTTTTAGTGAATTCCTTGATGGCGGCTTTTTTATCTGGATATTGTTTTTTATCGATGCAGCCAATTTCTCTAACGCGTACGATTACTTTCCCTTTCTCTCCACTCAGAGCTGAGTATAATAGCATTTTGGCTCCGGTAACATAAGCCATCATGGCGGGACCCTGGAAGGTTGAGGCTGGACGGTTGCAAAAGTCAACAAATACACCAGCTTTTCCTGCGTTTTGATCGGAACCGAAGCCGACCCAATAGCCCTCTTTCAGCATTTTGATGACCTTGGAAGATTCTTTCATTTCTACCAGAACGATGCCATTGTTAGAGCGAAGCCTTTGTACCCAGCGGTCGACATACGGATTGCGAATTTCTTTGTATATACCACCGCCCTTGAAACGAAGACCCATGAATTGCACCAGTAATTCCCAGGTACCTAAATGGCCAGAGACCAGTACGACACCGATTTTTTCTTCTATGGTTTTCTGTTCTAATGCCAGCATTTCAGGTTCATACACTAAGTATCTGTCCATCCAGGCCTGGTTGATCCGTGGAGCGTATAAGGTTCCCGCAAGTAAGACCCCTAAATGCTTGAAGTGCTTTTTGAGTAAGTTTTGTTTTTCCTTTTCGTCCATCTCTGGAAAGGCATGTGATAGGTTTTCCAAGGCAATTCTGCGGTGCTTTTTAGCCAGAGGGTACAAAAGGTTTGCTAAAAAAACTCCATACGCTAGACATACCCGGTAGGGCAAAATACGAAAGGGGATGTATAGGGAATACGCAAAGCCAAACGATAGTAGATTTAGCAAATTTTTCATACGAGGTCTCCTAGCAGGTCAAAGTTTTCAAGCCGTCGGAACCTGTAAAATACTTTATTCGCTGGAAAATTTCACTAGCTTCCAAATAATGAGCTTTATGGCGCTAGCAAAGAGGGACAGCCTTGGCATTAATTTGGTTTTAAAGCACCAACAAACGGAGCAAATTAAGAAGTACATTGAAAAATTAAAAAAACTTGGTGTAGCTTGGGTGCGGCTTGAATTTAATTTCTTTGAAGAGGTTGATGATGGCATTCTAGACTTTACCATTGCAGAGCTGGAAAAAGAACAGATCCAAATCCTTGGTTTGCTAACGGGGCTGGTTCCTGGCAATATCGTCAATTCTATCATGCCCTCTCTCAACTTTCAGAATCCGTTAGATTCAGGAATTGGCGGCTATTTGCAATTTTGCAGAAAATATGTAGAAAAATACAAGAGTAGGATTACCCATTGGGAAGTCTGGAATGAACAGAATACGATTCGTTTTTGGATTCGCAAACCAGATGCCAAAGAATACATGCAACTCCTGCAAGAAACGGTTCCTATCATCCGTGGGGTTGACCCAAACAATCGAGTCGTTATGGGAGCTATTATGGGGGATGACATCCATAAATTTGCTCCCTTCCAAGAAATGTACTTTGTCAGACAGTGTTTAGACCTGGGAATCGATGAATGGGTAGATATTTACAATTTTCATCCTTATGTCCCTTCCTGCTATGTTTCCTTGCAAGCAAAAGATTACTATATACCCGCCATCCAAGAGACAATGCAAAACTTTCGTGCAGAATACAAAGATATCACAAAAGAAATATGGATCACAGAATTTGGGATTTGTCCCAAGTGGGTTAAGGTGACAGAGACTGAAATTGGTGAAATTTATCAGGAGCTTTTGCTGCATTGCGAATCCTTAGGTATGAAATTCTTTCTTTGGGTTTTAACGGATTTTCCACGTTCGCAGGACTATTCTTGGGCAAATCCAGAGCTCTACTTTGGACTTTTGGATGTCGACTTACAAGAAAAAGAATTGTACCAGTCTTTTTACAAATCTCTGCAAGCATAAACCTATGTTAGAACACAAAGACCATCCGGGACAAAGCAAATGGCACGCCTATGCGATAATTTTTTTAGGCGGTTTCTTAGCCCGTTTGTTGTATAAGATACGTATCCACGGAGCTACAAATGTTCCCTTGCAAGATTCCCTCATGGTGCTATCCAAGCACCAACGTTTTGCTGATATCCCACTGGGAACCTATGCACTTTGGAGTGAGAGCAAACGCCATCCTTGGGCGATCATGAAAGACAGCCTCGCCGGTCCTATATTTCGTAAGTTTTTCCAGAGGTGTGGTGGTATCCCTATCAATCGCAAAAATCCCGAAAAAAGCAAATCACAATTTGCTTTTGCGAAAGAAGTTTTGTTGCAAAAGCAAATTTTGACGGTATTTCCAGAACAGACCCTCTACCCAGGGAAAATGGGCAAAGGCAAGGAGGGTGGGTTTAAGCTAATCACAGGAAACTTGCAAGAATCTCTCGCTGTGATTTGTGTTGGTTTTCGCTACCAAAAATTGTTATTTCGCACCCAAGTTGATATTCATATCGGTACTGTTAAAAATTTACTCGCAGGAGAAAATGTTTCCGCTTTTTTCGTGGAGAGAATGCAGGAAATTGCGGAACTTTCTGCTATGCAGTACATGCATTGAGGAAAACTATATGAAAAATGGAATTCTTTACCAGTCAAAAGACTTTATCGTAAAACCGAGCAACATTCCCCACTCCGGTTATGGCCTTTTTGCTAGGCGCAGCTTTGCTAAGGGTGAGGTGCTTGGGCCTTACAAGGGTAGGCTTATCAGTGAGGCAGAGGGGCAGAAGTTAGAAGATAGAGGTGTGGATTGCAGCCATATGTTGGATATCACTGCTATGGACTACAATGGGGGCTTTGCCTATATACATCCCCCTAAAAAAATGCTCTTGGGCTATATCAACCACGCTCCGGTAACGGTAAAGGGTAAGAAAATCTTTGGCAAAAAAGCGTATAATGTGATCTTTGATGAGTTAACTTCTGAACCCTATGTGCAGATTACAGCTACTAAAACGATAACAGCTGGAGATGAGGTCTATTTAAACTACGGGGCTTACTTCTCCCGTTTATATTTGAAAACCGAGAAAGCAAAACAATTCTATTTAGGATGATGCATTGTTTGACTCGCCTGGAATTCTTCTTCGTATCCATATCGCAGCAGATTTACAGGTGATTTGGCAAAAAATTTGTCATTTCGGTCTGCACCAGAAGTGGAATCCTCTTGTCCCCTTGTGGTATGCCTCTCGAAGCATTACTTCTCCTGAGTTTTCGCATTCCTTCCATAAATCTTTTTTTGGGAAAAACCTTTTGCAGGGAGAGGCAACGGGAGAGTTTTTAAAATCTTCTGATGTGGAAATCTTGTATTCCTTCCGCTTTGCCATTCCGCAAAAGAATGGGGAGAGTATCCAAGGAAATGGACATTGGCACTTACAAGTAGAAGGTGAATCTACAACTGTTGTGTTTTGGTTATCGTATAAGTTTCTCGGCAATGCTTTACACGCATTATTGGATAGAGCCATTTTGCGTTTCCTGTTAGAATACTATTTACGCCGTAATTTCAGTATTCTAAAAATTTATTTAGAATCTTCTATCCATCCCAAGTGGGTGCGTTTGCGTTCGTACCTACAATGCTATCTGAGAGTTTTTTTAGCCAGCTATTGGATGTGCAAAAGCCTAAATTTAGGCCAACTTTACACAGGTTATCCTATGCTAAAATTGTGGTCTTATTCTGCTTTTTTACAAAAACATCTGCTAAAATTCTCCCATTTGGTAGAATGGGGGGAATTGGGATTGGGAATATTGCTATTAGTTTTACCAGAGAGGCGTTGGTTGTATCTACTCTCGATGTTGTTTGTTTTACCGTTGTTTTGGTCGTTAGCTTTTTGGGGAGAATATATGGGAGTTTTAGCGGATACTTCTTTTTCTCTCTATATTACGCTTTTTCTATTCTCGTTTTTGGGATATAGCAATAGCAAAGGCTTACCAAGAATATATTTCTGGGATAAGGTAAAAAAATCCCCGGAAGAGACCAGCTCCTCCGGGACTTATGCTTCTTAGCTACGAACTGTGATTTTTTTCACTTCCGGTTTTCTCTTGGGTATTTTTACGTAGAGTACACCGTTTTGTAGATCCGCTTCTATTTTCTCTGCATCCAAAGTATCATTCAAGGTGAACGACCGTTTGTAATGGCCATTGCGGTATTCTTTGTGGTACACTCTGCCGTGTGCGACTTCTATGTGTTGTTTGCCATAAATGGTCAGAACCCTATTTTCTATCGAAATATCGAGGTTCTCCGCGTTTACACCTGGTAGATCCGCAGCAAGGTAGACATAGGACTCATCTGTATGGATGTCTACATCGGGAAGGAAAACCGGTAGGTTTGCTTCTTCTTTTACTACTTCTTCACTTTGCTTGGTTTCTAATGCACTTGCTGTCATCTTTACTTGCTCCCTTGGATTGTAATTTTCTTTGCTTTGCTCTCTTCTTTTACGGGAAGAGTTAGGGTTAAAATACCATTTTCTAACTTCGCTTCAGTTGATTCAGCTGCTACTTCTACAGGAATTCTGAACTTGCGCACAAATTTACTGATCCTGCGTTCTTTTTGTTGCCAGGTGGTATTCTCATCCTTACTTTCCTTTTTCTCACCAGAAATCTCTAAGATCTGTCCCTCTACTTGGATGTTGAGTTCTTCTTTGGTAAATCCTGGTATTTGAGCTGTTACATGTACCGAATCCTCATCTGTTTTGATATTGGTAGCAGGATAGGCAAATTCTCGTCTGTCTGAATAGCCAGTAAAAACCCTCTCCACTTCTGTTTGTAGGTTCAGCATCTCATTCCAAAAATTACTGATAGGAAATTTTATCATCTCTTTTGCTCCTTTTTTAGCACTCTGAGTCTTAGAGTGCTAAAAAAATAAAACGGTTCAAATTTTTTTCTACAATACTCGCTTTTTTTTATAAAAAATCTAGTAAGAAGTTACTTTTTCCCTTTACGGAGGCTATGGGACTTGTATTGTATTAGGAAAAACTAGGGAAAAGCAGGTCGGAATCTGCTAGAGGGGCATCAGAGAGTTGCTGCAACCATAGATCCAACTCTCGCGTAGAAAAAATAGCCGTTGCCTGTCCAGAGGCAACTAGGTAGGAATTGCCCTCGCGTGCAGGAATTTTCCAATTTTGTTCGCGGGAGTAGATACAGGCCAGCTTGCGTTTTTGCCGGCGGGCGAACTTTGTCGTGTGCATACTACCACCATCTAGGTCTGTCTCTATGACAAATACCCCCTGGGCTAACCCACTTTGTAGACGGTCCCGCTCGACAAAAAAGTATTTCTGTGGTTCTGCTCTTGGAATGTATTCGGAGAGCAAACAACCACCAGACTCACAAATCTCTTGTGCTAGTTTTGCGTTGCTTTTGGGGTAGAGGTTCAAAATGCCGCTGGGTAGGAAGGCAATCGTAGGAACTTTTTTCGCAACGCTCAGCTGGTGCGCTAGGGTATCACAACCCTTTGCCAAACCACTGACTACAGCGAAACCGGCGGAGAGTATTTGTTGGCTGTACAATTTTCCCAGCTCCAGTGCATCCACGCTAGGGGTACGAGTTCCGATGATTGCAACAGATCTTTGTTGCAAACTAGCAAGGTTTCCTTTGGCAAATAGTAAGATCGGAGGGTTGGGGATGTGTTTTAGCCTTTCGGGAAACTTTATCGAACCAGCACCAAGAACGCAGATTCCGTGCGTTTGACATTCCTGCAAAATGGACTCTGCCTTTTCCCATGCTTCTAACCAGAGGGAGTATTCTTGCTGTTCCCCTAGGGCTCTATTGTCTTTGTTGCAAACAAACTCGAACAACTCCTTTGCATTGCTGATACCAGCAGAGCGTAAGTTTTCGGAACCAGTGACTAGCTTACGAATCCGCTGCCGGCCAAAACCAGGTAGACCCAGTAGAGCGATTAGACACGTTTCAATCAAGGTTCCATTCTGAAAGTATTTTATTTACTTTGCCTTTTTCCAAAAGGTTTAATAGAGAGCGGTTCAGGGTAATGAGTAAGGGGCTTTTCAAGGAAGTCGCAAATCCATAATTGTCCCGTTGCCGTAAGGATTCGATGACCTTAAATTTGGGATTGGGGTTTTGGTTGAGGTAGTGGCGTATGATAGGATAATCAGAAACTAAGGCTTCGACTTTGCCTTCGTGTAGATAGGTTACACCTTGGTTGAAGTCGCTCACCGGCACTACCTTGGCGCGGTATTTTTTGGCAAAATCGATCCCATTGGTTCCGCGAATCGCCGCAACTGGCTTGCCTTCCAGGGCTTCCGGAGAATCTATCGATGCTTTGCCCAGTTGTAACAGTGTGAAAGACGTCGCGATTCCAGCTGTGACAGAGGAAGCGGTAATCAGTGCGACGATCATCCAAGTCGCTGTGATTACTTTTCCCAAACGAGTGATCGGAGTGATGTCACCGTAGCCTACAGTTGTGAAGGTAACAACAGCGAACCACATACCATTTCCCACACCCGCTATGTACCCTTTGGGAAATTTGGGATTTACACCCCTCTCGGCAAACCAAATAATGTTGCCTACAATGAATAGAATTAGCAGTAGGGAACCCACACCATAGAAGAAGGTATCCTGCAAAAAAGGCCCAATCGCATCCCAGGGAGATTTACTCCTAGCGGTTACCAAAATTCCTTTGCCACTCATGTAATACGGTTGGGTGAACGAAACAGATTCGGAACGAGTCGAGGTAATGCTGATGGGGCCAATCGCAACATCTACTTCTCCCGATTTCACGGCAAGGAGAGATTCAGATACCGTGGGATACGGAAACAATTTATAGTCCAATTTAGCATCTCTGGCGACTTCCTTCCATATACTGACGCTGATGCCTTTGGTTTCTTTGCCTTTGCTAATCTTGAATGGCTCCGAACCACTCACCGCGATACGCAGTGGCCGAGCGAATAGTGGTAGCTGTAGAATGAATACATATAGAAAAATGCTAAATAACTTCATAAATCCCCCATTTCAAGCTGCGTGGCAAAGGCTTGTTTTTCAAGTATTATATGAAATGGGTTGCAAAATCTATTAGACACCTTTGCTTAGCAAACAAAGAGTAACTGTATGAAACAAATTCTCATTTTACTATCTCTTGTATTTCTCTTCCCCTTTTGCCTAAGTGCAGAGGAACAGGCACTACAAGCCTATTCTCCGCAAGTGACCTTTAGCATTGGCTCCCGCTTTGGTACTACGAAAGGAAAGTTTAAAAAGGTTCGTGTGGAAAACTTCCAAGCCGCACAGGGCCAGGCCAAAATCGTCATTGAAACCAAATCCATCGATACAGACAATAGCTCGCGCGACGATCACTTGCGCAATGAAGACTTCTTTGATTGTAAAAAATACCCTACAGCTGTCTTTCTCTTACAATCGTTGCAAAAGGAGAAATCGTATTACAATGCCAGTGGAACACTCACTTTGCATGGTAAGACAAAAAAAGTTTCCTTTCGCGTACGAAAGACCGGCAAACCAGAGGATACCGCGGGTGTCTATAAAGGTAATTTCTCCCTAGACCGCACAGAATATGGCATTTCCTACAATAGCTTTATCAACCCCATTGACAAAATGGTTCAGATGACAGTTTCGTTGGTTGTGAAATAGTTTTTCTCTAACGTTCTTTTTTCATACGGTTGGCAAGTCCCGTTTTGCCATTTTCATGCGAGGCAAACAATACGCACCTACAGCTATTCCACTGTCTCGCCGCATCACTGGGCTTGCATTCATAGTAAAAGCTACGTTTTTTCCCCTCATTGTTGTACTGCACCACTTGCCGCAAAACTTTTTCCTGGTTCACCCGCGAACGTTGCGAAGAAGATAGTAGTTCCTTGCCTGTTTTTTCCAGCATCAATTTGTACAACTTTCCCTTAGCCGAAAAGAGAACATTGTTGATACAGCTACTCTTTTTGGTTCGAGGCACCTGCGTTTTGGCAACATAGCTTTCCGAGTTGCCGTAGGACTTATAAAATGTTTCCTTTGTATCTCCCTTGCAGGCGGAACCTTTTTTGAGGGCAAAGTAGGAATAGGACCAACCACCTCTCTCGGCCAGTTGCCAAATATCCGGTGAACTGGGAGTCGGGATGGAGACACAATCAGTCTTACTAGGCACCAAGTTTTCTTTTGGCAAGAAGACGACCGACTTTTTTGCACAGGCTGGTTTGATCTGTAGGCAGCTACTGTACTTGCCGTTGCAGGTAAAACTTTTCTTCTGGCACAAAAACTTCAATTTCTCAAACGCCAGTTTTTCTTTCTCGAAGGCTAACCTTTCTTTTTCAAACGCCAGCTTCTCTTTTTCAAAAGAACTCGAACTCGCACAAGACGACAAACCAATACCCAGCACAATCCATACTATGATTTTATTCATATATTACTCTTTTGGAAGAATAACCTTTCTTGTCTTACTTTGTAAAGAAAAAAGATAATTGTTCCTAGAGAAGGTATTGTTTTTTGTGGCATATCATTCAGCATCAAATTTTAGAAAAGACTTTAAGAAATATTGGACATAAACTTACTTTTTCTTTTGGGTAATTACTTATGAAAGTAAATGTTAATTCTAACCTATTGCATATAATTACTGATAAGAAATTTCTAATAAAAATGCTAAAATTATTATTACTAATTCTTTATCTTACAAATTTGGTAAATTGTAAAACTCCAATTTA
>JBCCIA010000023.1:0-26492 GCA_039028475.1 Spirochaetota bacterium
AACATCATTTGTCCAGGAATCCGCAAAGAACTTTGCAAACGTAGCATTCTGGTTACTGAGTTCGTAGAAGGAATGAAAATTTCCGAAACACTGGCCATCAAATACAAAAGCAGAAAAAAATCGCGTCCCCTTTCTCTACTCTTGCGTGCCTATATCTTGATGATTTTCAAGTTTAAGTTTTTCCATGCTGATCCACACCCTGGAAACATCATCTACACTCCAGAGGGCAAACTCTGTTTTATCGACTTTGGCTCTGTAGGGTATCTGGAAGAGTCCACAGAATCCTCACTACGCAAAATCATGTTATCTGCAATTTCAAAAGATTACTACGGTGTGGTAGATGGCATGGAAGAGATGGGTTTTTTCAAGCCAGATGTGAATAAAGAAAAACTGGAACAAATTACCAGGTTTGCCTTTGAAAAGCTGGAACGCTTTATCCGAGACACGGACTCTTTCCAAAACATTTCCATCGACGAGCTAAACCCCAATGAAGTCAGCTTCTTTCTGGAAGGCATCAATACAAATCTACGGGAACTCTTGAAAATTTCACAAGTGCCGCCAAACTATATCATGTTAGAAAGAGTATTTGCTCTACTCATAGGGCATGTTGCTTATCTTGACCCCTACAGGACTATTTTTGAATATGCAAAACCACCATTCTACTCGTTGATAAATGTAAAAGAATCAAAAATAGAGCAAATTCTCCGGGAAGATGGTAGTGAACTGGCGGTAGACTTTATATCTCTACCAGGAGATTTGCACAAGGCTCTGATCAAGCTAAACCGCGGACGGATCACCACTCGGAATAAAGATACCGAAAAACAAACCGAAAAATTGCACTATGTAAGTAGGCATTTGGTATACACCATTCTCTGTGTAGCCTTTTTCCACTTTGGAAACTTCTTTTTCACACAAAATAAAATTCTTCCCTCCTATACCTTTTATACCTTGGGTGGCATGGCAGGCATAAAATTATTTTTTAGTCTTATGAAAGATAAGCTCAGCAAATTATGATTACAAATACAAAAGGAAACGCTCGATGCAATTTTCAAACAAACGATTTTTGGAAGTCATTAAACCTTCCTATATTTTAGCAATAGCCATAGGAGTTTTTATTGATCTCTTAAGCAAGTATCTGGTGATACAAAACTACAGTGCTCATATCAGCCAATCTGTACTAGGCGATTTCTTTCGTATGACCTTAACCTTCAATACAGGTTTCGTATTTGGTATCGGCCAAGATAGAATGATCATTTCTATCTTTACCACTGGTTTAGCTATTATTTTTCTTATTTTTTACCGATTGCAAAACAGTGAAGTAGGACACGCTTGGGGCTGGAATTTAGTCATGGTAGGAGCTTTTGGCAATTTCATTGATAAGTTTTTTGTCAAGATGCCCCCAGGTGGTGGAGTTCGCTTTGGCCTTACACCCACAAAAGCTGGTGAGTACATAGGAGTTGTTGACTTCCTAGACTTTGATTGGCCAGATTTTCTAATCTTTCACAGATGGCCTGCTTTTAACTTTGCAGATTCTTGCGTATCGGTAGGATTGGTAATACTCATCATTACAATGAATAGAGAACCTAAAGCATAACTATACAAAGAAGGGGACAGAATGAAGACAATATATGTAAATGCTGGAGATGTAAAATTACACGCGAAAATCCATGAACCAAAGGAATCGGAGAACCCAGAGACAATTATTTTTATTCATGGGTATCCCGACACACACACAACTTGGTCAAAACAAATAGATGCATTCAAAGAAAACTACCGCTTGGTTCTCTATGATCTCCGTGGTACAGGAGGCTCTACTCCCCCGCACGATAGGACAGGCTACCATATAGACTATTTGATGAATGACTTGAATTGCGTCATCAAAGAACTTGCTGGCAATGAAAAAGTTCATATCGTTGGGCACGATTGGGGCGGAATCATCGCTTGGTCGTATCTGTCCATTCCCTCCTATGCAGAAAAAGTCAAATCATTCACTGCTATTGGAGCACCACACCCTACCCTTGCAACTAAGAATATCATGGATAGCCTACAAACTTTAGACCCCTTCGCTTGGTTTCAGGCCATCCAACAGATCCTCAAATCTTGGTATGTAGGTTTTTTACAAATTCCACGACTCGCAGAATTTTTTCTCTTTGCTTCTCCAGAAAGCATTTGGAACGCGCTCATTTCGCAAAGTGGAATTCCTCCAGAAGATGAAATGCGACACAAGAACCGACAAGAAATCCTATCTTCTACTGTAGGACCTATCAATATGTACCGAGAATTGGTACAAGGTGGACTTCCTCCTCTACCGCCTGAACCAATCCAAATCCCAGTCAGTGTAATAACAGCGGATAAGGACCTTGCTTTGACAAACATTGTCTTTGAAAACGTAGAACGTTTGGCAACAAAGGTAGATATCCGAAAAATGGATACCAACCATTGGGTACACAGAGAAAAACCAGATGAATTCAACCGACTTCTGGGTATCTTTCTCAAACGTACCAAAGCGCGTAGCAAATAAGGAAAATTATGGATATACGAAAAAGTATCTTAGCAATACTCTTTTGCATCAGTCTGTTCCACCTAGCAGCAGAAGAACCCGTTTGGCAAAGTTCTCAAGGAAAACTACCCTATGG
Source organism: Spirochaetota bacterium (assembly GCA_039028475.1). Lineage (GTDB taxonomy): Bacteria > Spirochaetota > Leptospiria > Leptospirales > Leptospiraceae > JBCCIA01. Next base: position 2,637 of record JBCCIA010000023.1, read on the forward strand.
TGCTCGCTGGATTGGCATGGAAGAGAAACTCAGCTCTGGCAAAGTATTGCAAATGGGAATCTGCCGTGGTTTGTACAATGATGTTGTCTATCCAGGGAGATACAGCCAAATGAAATGTAGTATTGGCTATGATGGCAAAGAAATTCTACTAGAGAAATTTGAAGTTCTCATGCACAAAAATTCGGTACGCTTTGTAAAACTCCGCAATTTCAAATCCAACCTAGCCATTCCAGCCGGTGGTGAACTAAGCGATATCTCATACATCTGCATCAGCAAATTTCGTAACAATTGGTATCCGGGAAGGTTGCAAGAAAACGCTTGCCGTTTCGGTTACAACGGCGACGAAATCAAAAGTACCATCAGCGTTCATGTATTGGTAAGTAGCAATCAACCGTGAAATCATAAGCCTGCATTAGAAAATGTATTCTCTACACAAGTTAGATGAGTGTAAAGTATCAATTTAGAGGCAATGATGCTTTGGTCCAGAACATGTTCTTACTAGTATTATTCTCATCGGTAATTGCATTTCATTGGTTTATCTTAACGTACATGAGTTGGAAAATACTAATTTCTAACATTTTATTTTGTTTAGTGGTAAGCTTCAGTTTCCGCAATCAAATCATTGTAACAGATAATCAAGTTATTATCACAAAGTATTTTTTATTGATTCCTTATAAACAATATACAGGAAAAGAAATAGATTTTCTATGCTTCAGCGGCAATTGGGCAGATAGTGATGATGCATGCGGAATAACAGTTACTTTAAATGGAAAAGAAATTCATATTGGCTCGCCAAAGACTATGTACGAATTGCATATGAATCTATCTCCCTATGCGAAAGATAAAATCATATAAGAGCCTGTCTGAAAACACTACTACAGGCTCTTGCAGCTAGCCTTTTATGCAAGAATAAACTTATTTTAAGACACGCTGTAAGAGCCTGTCCTTAAAACCAAGCTACAGGCTCTTACAGCTTACCTTTAGTAAAGAATATACTTTTTTTCAGACACGCTGTAAATCTCTCACTAACCAGCAAGTGCCGCAATCGCCACAATCAATAGTATAACAGCTAATACAACCACAATGACAAATAAAACCACAACTGCATAGAGCACTACAGCAAGTGCCTCCAACCCTATTCCGGTTGTTACTTTTCCAATCCCGAGTTCATCCGGTGCCATGCTAGGAGGTAGGTCCGAACGTAGCTTAGCTTTTTCTAAATTCTCAATCTTGAATTGCACTTGTTGGCCTCCTCCTTGTACAAATGTGGCTTGGTGTTGGGAAGAGTTCACTGTTGTAGGATAATTTCTACAAGGCATACGCTGTAACTTTTTCTGCGTAGAACAACTTGTCAGAAGGCATACAAGAATCAGTAAATATTTTCGTTTGCGATAAGGTAAGGCTCTTATCGCTAACCTTTTGTGTAAAACTAAATCTGTTTTAAGACACACTGAGAATAAGGATTGCATTGTCCAAGATTATCGGGTATTTTCTTACTTACAATTTCTTTTTGTGTGATGTGATCTTTCCTCTCGGCACTTCGACTATCGCTCTGCACAAGCTCCACTCGAACAGGCGGACGATGCAATAGTTGTAGTATACCGTAGGTATTGACTTTTATTCCCAAATAAACTATTACAAAACTCGTTGGTATTCCTGCAGCTTTTGTTTCCAAACACGCACACCACAATACTTGTCACCTTCCGGACAGAATGGTTTGGTGCCTCCTTGCTCCCGTACCCAGCAGGGTGCTCGGAGGTGTTCGCCGATTCTTGGGTGGATCTTTTGTACAGCCTCTACCTCTTGTAAGGATGCATAGAAAATTTCCTCCTGGGCGTTATAGCAAAGACGCGATTTCCACTTGTGGTAGAGATTCAATAGATCTCCTGACTCATAAAATCTTACCGGAAAAGCATTTGGCAAAAGATAGGTTTGTAGATCACGCCGAGGACACGCCTCGGCAAAACGCTCGATGTGGGTAAAAATTTCTGTCATCTTTTGTTCATAGGCTGTTTGCAATTCTGGATATTTTTGCACCAGTGCAGGCGTGATATAGTCTGCTTCCCCTGTATATTGGCTAAACAATATAGGTCTTGCTCCAGGAACCATACGGTGTCGTTGGTCTTGGCTATCGGCAGTGTGAGAAATGCGTTTTTGGAAAGTATAGTTTACATTGAACATCGCACGGGATAGCGGACTCAAGGTGGTTTCATTTAATGTAGAAACCAAAGAAGGGTTCTTCTCAGCAGATAGAACTTGTAAAATAGCTTCACTATCGGTCATTTCGCTGGTCGCAAGACCAAGCACCGCGCGGACAGAACTCGCCAGAACAGATTCTGCCGTATCAGAATAACTCACAAGCCTAGCGTAACTACCTGCAAGATCCGCATCAAATTCCTGGACAAAGGCAGAACTTGGGTCACGCTTGCCATAAAAGTTTTCAAACAATTGGTATTCTACTGTAGAATGTAAGGGAGCTGGGTCGTCCATTTCCTCCACAAATAAGGGGTCTACCCTTCGAACCGCATCGACCATGGCAGTTATAACCTCTCTTTGCTCCTCTGGAACATGGTAAGCCTCAGACAAACGGTGGTAACGGTGCAAAGTGAGACCATTGATGGTATGGAAAAGGTAGGTATGTGTTGCGAGGGGAAGAAAGTAACGGGCGATTTCTAAACACTTCTTTTTGATCGGTTTTTGCCATTTCTCTGGATAACTTGCACGAGCTTTGTAAATAGCAAAATACTCTTTTGCCACATAAGGCTGTAAGGTTTGTAAAAATTCGCTATAAGCCTGTGTGCTTACTTCGATGGCTTGCAAATACAGCTCTTTTTGCTTTGCCTCCAAACTACTGGGAATATAGAAGTTCTCGGTTTTTACTTCCACGTACCTTTGGCTAACCTGTTCTGAGTTGTAATAAGGATGGGAATGCAAAAAAGCCCAAACAAACTGCCGAGACACATTGTTAATAGTAAAAATAAATTGTGGATGCTGGCGGGTTGTTAAGTGACCTGCTTTTTTGGTAGATTTGGCGACTTTGTCACGGATAGCAATAGACTTTGCAGACTTATCCATTTCGTCGGGGAGCAAAATGCCCTTCGAGGAATAGCAAGTTCTCGCACTGGCAATTGATAAATTGAAAGCATTGTGGGTATAATCTAACAGGTGTATTTCTGGTTTCTGCGAATCCATAGAAACCTACATACGTAACAGTAGGAAATATCTGTAAACAAGAAAATAAAGTCTTGATAAATCTGCAAAAAGGTTCGATCTTAAAATTGTAATTGACTCAGTTCGTGATTTGATTTTTGTTTAAGCCAAATTGAGAGAATAATGTCGGAAGAAAAGAAAGCAGTTATCGAGAGAAGCCAGGGAGGTGACTTTGTCCTCTCTTCCTATGGTGAGTTTTTATCCTACTACCATACCGACTTACAACTTTTTAAGAAAATTCTGAAATCCAATGGGCAAACAGACAAAGATAGCAACAAAACTCTAGAGAAAATCAAAGCCTTTATGGTCACCAATATCAAGAAGGTAGGAGATTTTACTGAGAGCATTGAAAAGTTTTCCGTATTTCTCTCCCTATCTCCAGATGAATTCAATGCCTATATGAGTGAAAACTTTTTGGATGTTTTGACTAAAGTGCAGAAAAAGCTCATAGATCAAGAATTGGAAAACCGCAAAAGTATCAACGACTACAACTATAACTCCATTACCGAAGAGATTGTCGAAGTAATCGGTGAGATTATTCCAGATGGCAGTCGCTTTGTCAAAAAAGAAAACCTCCTAGTGGTAGAGAATGCTGCAACAGGCGAAATTACCGAACCTTCCGGCATGCTATCACAGATCAAAAAAGCCCAAGAAGAGGAGGAAGAAAAACAACAGGCGAAGCAGCAGAAAAGAATGGTGAAAAAAGAAGCTGTTTTCGAAGTTGAAAAATCTCTCCTTTTGGAGATCCTTGAAAAACACGGCGATTCCCTTGGCAATACAGTAGATGTAAACCACTTCCAACCCGCTTACCTACAACAAGCAGGGGATGTAGAAACGATTATCAAAGAGCCTGAAAAACCAGACGGACTACTCTCTGATGTTCCCGAATTAGAGTTTGAAGAAGATGAATTGGAAGTAGAGAAGTCAGAACCAGAAACACCTCCCGATATGGATTCGATCGATCTAGATGATATCCTATCAGCTGTTCCTGCTAGTCCTGATGAGGCAGACGGCTTTTTTTACCAACAACACATGCAAATCACAGCTACGGTACAATCATACAAAAAAGCGAAAGATGGCGAAGGTTACAACTCCTGGTTAGCAGAGGCAGATATGTTGACAAAATCAGTTATAGCCATGCGTGGATCTTTGGCAAAAGAGAGCGCTGGACAGAGCATTGACTGGCAAAAAAATATTGCAGATCTGGTAGAAAAAACACAACTTTCTCCAGATGTATTGCAAAAATTACACAACCGTCTCAAGCATTTTTTAGTACTCAAGTCCCTATTAGACATTACAGTTCAGCAGTTCAAAACGTTTCCACCAGAATCCTTGCGCATGGCCAAAAACGCCTGGCCACACATACAGAAAGCCTTCGGGGAATCCCCTAAATACGAAGAAGTGGAACAAAGCATCCAACAACTATTGGATAAAATCCGCGATCCCTCCATACGCCAACCTATCGAGACAATTTTAGGAAAGTGCCTAGCTAAAACAAAAGAAGATTTTGCCAAATACGATAAGATATAATCATTTTACATCGTTGAATTATTTTCCTTGATTTATATAGCTTTTCTTTTTTTATCTTTCTAGGATTCTTTTTTTTAACAAAAAATCCAACTTAAGGACGCATCCCCTCCAGTCCTTACCCAAGCCTTAAGGCATTGGCATATTTTTTGCATCTATTTATTGATACCATGAAGGAAGAACTAACTGAAATATGAATGAATATAAAGAGTACCTCAAAAATGCAGACTACCTGGAAAATAATGGTCTTTATGACCCTTCTCTCGAACATGATAGCTGTGGCGTTGGTTTTGTAACATCAGCGGCTGGTGAAAAAAGTCATAGAATCGTAGAAATGGGTCTAACAGCTGTTGGTTGCCTAACACATAGAGGGGCAGTTGACGCAGACCAAAAAACCGGTGATGGTTCGGGAATCATGATTGAAATCCCCAAAACCTTATTTGCTGACTATATTGAAGAAATGGGTCACAAGCGCCCTAATGAAGACTCCATCGCTGTAGGGATGTTCTTCATGCCACGAGACGATATCAATACACAAGACGCATGCCGTACCCTAGTCGAGTCACTTTTTTTAGAGTACAACTTTAAAATTTATGCTTGGAGAGATGTCCCTGTTGACCCTACTATTTTGGGTCCCAAAGCAGATAGCTCTAGACCACAAATCGAGCAACTTTTGATAAGCAAACCAGAGGTTATGTCGAAGGAAGACTTTGAAATCCAGTTGTTTATCATCCAAAAAATCTTGATGCGAGAGTCGCAAAAACGTTCTCTCACAGATTTCTATGTTTGTTCCCTATCCTCGGAAAAAATCATTTTCAAGGGTCTTCTCAATGGAAACCAATTAACAAAGTTTTACCTAGACCTAAACGATAAGCGTATGATTTCTACCTATTGTATTTTCCACCAAAGGTACAGTACCAACACCTTTCCTAGCTGGGCTTTGGCACAACCTTTCCGTATTTTGGCGCATAACGGTGAAATCAATACCATTACCGGCAACCGAACCTGGATGTCGGCTCGTGAAGAAGAACTAAAATGTGAGAAATGGGGAGCGAGCCAGGCAAGAATCCACCCAGTGATCCGCCAACAAATGAGTGATTCGGCTTCGCTAGACAACGCAATTGAAGCAGTAGTTCGTTCCGGTAGCAAAGATATTCTCCACACCAAGGCAATGTTTATCCCCAATGCTTGGAGTAAATCTGTTGGAATGTCTGAGTCGCTAAAAAGTTTCTACGAATACAACAACATTTTGATGGAGCCTTGGGACGGCCCTGCTGCAATCACTTTTGCAGATGGCCCCTGGGTAGGAGGAGCCCTAGATAGAAACGGCCTTCGTCCTGCCCGCTTCAGTGTCAGTGAGGACGGCCTTGTGGTAATGGGTAGTGAAACCGGCCTTGTTCCTATGGATGAAGACAAAATCATCAAGAAAGGGCGTTTAGGGCCTGGAGAAACCATCGCAGTAAATATCCAAGAAGAAAAAGTTTACTACCAGGAAGATATTAATAATTTCTTTGAGAAAAAATACAACTACACCGAATGGCTAAAAGACAATGTCACCTATTTCGATCAAAATATTCCACAAGATATAGAAAAGTATGGTATCCACAAGGGTGAACAGTTGCAAAGAAGGCAGATCCTCTACGGCTACAGTCCCTACAAACTCAAAGTGGTGATAAAGCCACAGGCAGAAAAAGGCGCTGAAGCTGTTGGTTCTATGGGTGATGATACCCCTCTATCCATCCTCATGCTTTCGCGAATCGGTCTGTATACCTACTTTCGCCAAAGATTTGCCCAAGTAACAAACCCACCCATTGACTATATCAGAGAAAAAACGGTGGTAAGTTTAAATACAAGGATCGTCAAACGTATCAACCTATTTGATCCTTCGCAAAAACCAGAGAACTGTATAGTTTTTACAACTCCCTATCTAACCAATAAGGAACTAGAAGACCTAAAGCAAATTTCGAAAGATGTGCATAAGTACAAAGTATTAGATGCAACCTTTCCAGCCCTGCACGATGACAACGCTTCCTCAGAAGAATTGGAAAAGTCTCTGCAAAAAGTCTTAGATGATGCACTAAGAGCTGTCAACGAAGACAAGCACATCTTAATTCTGTCGGATAAGAACATCTCCAAAGCCAGAGCACCGATTCCTATGGAGTTGGCAGTTTCCGCCGTACACAACCATTTGATCCGCAATAAAAAACGAGCTGCAAGTAGTATTGTGGTAGAAACAGGTTCCGCATTTGAAGTACATAATGTAGCTGTTCTTATGGGTTATGGAGCGTGCGCTGTCAATAGTTACCTAACCTGGGATTCTCTATACCACATGTGGGAAAAAGGAGATTTCGATGTCGATGGGGAACGCCTTGCATTTGCCAAAGTCTGCGAGAACTACCGCCAGGGTATGAACAATGGACTCTACAAAGTCATGTCAAAAATGGGCATCTCCGTTCTATCCTCTTACATGGGTGGACAAAACTTTGAAGCAATCGGACTCTCTCGTTCTCTTATTTCTAAATACTTTCCAGGAACCTACTCGCGTATTTCGGGAATCGGAATTGGTGGGATAGAGAAAAACATTCTACGCAACCACAAAGCAGCTTTCTTAGAGGATTTAGAAATCGAACAATCTGCTCGTGACAAACAACCGCACCGCTGGTCTCCCAAAGTAGTGAAGCTTATCCGTAAGGCTGCCAGTACGAACGATTATTCTATCTTCAAAGAAGCGAGCCAGCAGGTTATGAGTGGAGAGTCTACTACCATTCGTGATATGTTTGACTTTGTCAGGGGGACTCCCATTCCTATGAACAAGGTAGAAACCATCAATGAAATCCGTAGACGTTTCATTACACCTGGTATGAGTCATGGTGCCCTTTCTACGGAAACACATACCGATTTGGCAATTGCCGTCAACCGAGTTGGTTCCAAATCCAGTTCAGGGGAAGGGGGTGAAGACCCTAAGCGTTACAAAGCAGATATCAACGGCAATAACGCCAATTCGCAGATCAAACAGATCGCCAGTGGCCGTTTTGGAGTAACATCCTACTACCTCAACTCGGCCAAAGAAATCGAAATCAAAATAGCCCAGGGTGCGAAACCAGGGGAAGGTGGCCAGTTACCAGGTTTCAAAAATGTCGGAGAAATTTCCATCAACAGAATGGCTCCTGAAGGTGTTACACTCATTTCTCCACCTCCACACCATGATATTTATTCGATCGAAGACTTGGCACAGCTCATCTATGACCTCAAGCAAGCCAATGCAGATGCCCAAGTTACGGTCAAATTGGTTGCAGAGGCCGGTGTAGGTACGATTGCAGCTGGTGTAGCAAAGGCAAACGCAGATATCATACTTATCTCTGGACACTCCGGGGGAACAGGAGCCGCAGCGATTAGCTCTATCAAATACGCAGGTTCTCCTTGGGAATTAGGACTCTCAGAAGCACACCAGGTCTTGGTGATGAATAAGCTACGTGACAATGTTGTGTTAAGAACCGATGGAGGACTCTTCACCGGTCGCGATGTTGTCATGGCTGCTTGTCTGGGTGCGGAAGAATACGGTATTGGAACCGCAGCTCTGATTTCCCTCGGCTGTGTGATGGTACGGAAGTGTCACTTAAATACCTGTCCCACCGGAATCGCCACGCAAGACCCCAAATTCCGTGCGAAGTACAAGGGAAAACCTGAGGATGTCGTCAACCTCTTCACCATGATAGCACGTGAAGTACGAGAAATTCTCTCCGAACTGGGATATTCCAGTCTAGATGAGATTATCGGTCGAACCGACTTACTCCGCCAAATCACTCGTTATGAGACAGACAGGTTAGACTCTCTTGACCTCAACCCTATTTTGGTTCGTATGCCTCTACAGTATTCAACAGAAAAACCCAAAAACCGCTATATACGCAAAGATCCCATGGGCAAATGCCTAGATGATACCATTATCAACGACGCGCAAGCTGTTCTCCAGGGACATGGTTCTTTATCCCTATCCTACGAAATCAACAACACGGACCGCACCATTGGTACCAAGGTTTCTGGTTTGATTTCCCGTATGTATGGAGGAGAAGGTCTGACAAAAGGCAAATTAGACATCAACTTAGAAGGAACCGCTGGACAGAGCTTAGGTGCTTGGTTGGTGAAAGGTGTGCAGATCAACCTAAGTGGAGACGCAAACGACTATGTTGGTAAAGGTCTCTGTGGTGGTGTGATTACAGTTAAACCACACTCACGTTCCCAACTGGTACCATCGGAAAATGTCATCATTGGTAACACTTGCCTCTACGGTAGTACATCTGGGGAACTCTACTGCTATGGTAGAGCAGGAGAACGCTTTGGTGTGCGTAACAGTGGAGCAACAGCAGTTGTAGAAGGGGCAGGGGATCACTTTCTGGAATACATGACTGCTGGAAAGATACTGTCTTTAGGTAGCGTGGGCAATAATATGGGCTCTGGAATGACAGGTGGTATCGCCTACTTCTACATCGATGGTTGGGACTTAAAGCTAAAGATGAATTCTGAGTATGTGAAATTTGCAGACATGACAGCAGAAGACTACGATACAGTCAAAGAGTTGTTAGAAAAGCATTTGAAGTACACATCCTCAGATTTAGCGGATACTATCCTAAAAGATTATGCAGAAAAGCAGCAGAACCTACTTAAGGTAGTACCTAACTAAATATCTTTTTTCTCCCTCCTTAAATCACTGGGAGGGGATCCAAAAAAATTAAATTGCCTCTTATCCTCCCTTTGGGGGCTAGGGGGCAAGACTAAACTTCAAAACTGTAGTCTTCTATAGCTTGGTTTAAAAATTCTGACTGTGGAAACCTTTTCTGTAGAGCTTGGAAAATCACCATCCCCTCTTCCTTTTTTCCTAGTTCAAACAAACATACCGCTTTCACATAGAGAGCTTCCGCTTGGTATTGGAAACGACCGGAACGATTGATATAATGTAAAAACTGGAAGTATTCATTATCAAAAAAAGCTAAAATAGCGACGGAACGATTGACAGCATAAGAATAGGGAAAACGTTCCTGCGCAGCTTGCAGGCTATCACGGATCACAAAAGCCTCTGTACTATTCAGGAGTAATAAAAGCTCAAACGGTTGTAACAAAAATACTTTCTCTTTTTGCTTCAGTTCTTTCAACTTGGAGCGAATCGCTCCTGATTTTTTTAGAGCGACAGGCACCGTCTCCCAGGAATTGCTCTTGCCATTCTTTTCTTTCTCCTCCTCCAACCACTTTTTCACAGATTCACGCGGATAGACAGTTTTAAGTAAGAAGTAAATAGAAAAGTATTTATTGGTGCTTTTATAAGTCTCAATGAAGGCTTTCTTTTCCTCCACTGAATACTGGCGAAAATTAGCTATGATACGGTTGTAGATGGGAAAAGCGTTGCGAACTCCTATTTGTGAAGGGACCAAATCCAATGCTAAAGGTAGTAAATTCTCATACCTACCTGTCATGACCAAGTCGTAAAGGTAGTTTTTCTCTAAAAAACTTACTTCAGCGAATTTATACTTAAACAAAATGATAAGTGGGTTATTGGATTTATCAGGTAACGAAAAAGCAAAAGGAGAAGAAACCTTGTGGATGCCTAAAAGTGCAAGAAATAACTCGTGCTTCAAAGGCAAGGAACGGTTGTGCAAATAGCGGAGAGCAATGTTTTTATAATCCTCAAAACGGTTTCTTGTTAAGAAATAAGAACTCAGTATATCCAAAAGGTCACTATCATCAACAAAATCTTCTTCGTAGAATTTCAATACCTTGCCACAAAGATTGGAAAGAATATCATCGTAAATGGGATTTTGAGGTGAGTAGAGAGAATTTATCTCATCGGGCAAAGAGAGACGCAACTGGACCATACCCGTCAAACTACAATCTAAAAAATCAACAGGTTGGAAGGACAATTGGATAAGCGAATCGAATTGCGAACGAATCTTATTCTTTAGCACAAGCAAATCATCACGATTGATCTTGTCCTTGCGTTTTAGAGCTAAGGTATCACTAGGAGAGACAAACTTCTCCTCTTTGTTTCTAAGTGTAAGTTCTTCCCACATAAATATAATAAAGATTTTTACATATAGTAAGTATTTTCTAGTCGACAGCCTTGACGAATCTTAACCATCCCAATACATAGAACATATGTCCACAAAATTAGCCAGAACAATACAAATAATTTTATCTTTTTTACTTATCGGAAAGCTAGCAGCTTTTGATGAAACAGATTACCTGATTAAAAGCATGCAATGGAAAAGAATCTACCGGACAATCAATAGTTCTAACCTGAAAAATGAAACCGAGGCATATGCTCTGATCCGCTACCACGAATCTTCAGGAGCAGGAAGCTCGAAGGAGAAACTAAAACTTCTCTACGGGGTTGTAACGGGACTAAAACCAATTAGAATTGGCAGCACTGAGATCACATACCTCTTACAGAAAAAAACCAAACCCCAAACAACTATACTTCGACTCTGTTTTTGGAAACTGTATTGGGAACTGCAGAAAAAAAAATTACTTCCCACAAAAGAAAAAATTACCTACTTGCGCAAGCTACAACCCATAGATGACCCTATTTTTCACAAAGTATACAACGAAATACAAAAAATCTACTTCGAGCGCAAAAGATACGACAAAATCATCAAAAATAGCGAAAGTATCAAAAAGAAACCCGATAGACAGTTCCTATATACCCACCGGGTCCAAAGGTACTACGCCTACTCACTAATCAAAGAATCGAGAGTCGCGGCAGGAAAACAGGTATATATATCTTTACTGCAAGACCCACAGACTCCTTACACCCTCAAAAAACAGGCAAGCAAAGACTTGAAAAACCTATTGGGAAAAAATTTCCATGCAACCTTTAATTTACAAGAACTGGCTTCGGTGATCAATTTATTGGATCGTTCTGCGCAAATTGCCTATATTGACAATAAAACCTTTGCCAATACTAGATTTACCAATTTGCGTTTGGTAAAAAATGTACTGCACACCTACCTATACCGAGATACGGACAAACTCTTCCCTTTTCTAAAAAATCACAAACAGCTCATACGAAAAAACCCTGACTCTCTGCTCTATATTGTAGGAAGACTTATAAGCCGCCAGCGCCACTCTCTAGCCAAAAAACTCTTGGATTCCTACCTCTATGGCATGGATCTAGAAGACGTTCATAAAAACTACACCAGAATATTTACCCATTACAACCGCAAATCAGAAGCAACATTCAAAGCACTGCTCAATTACTTACACCTCTATCCATACAACCTGTACTACCAAGACGTCTTACTCGATTTCTTAACAGATCAATCCGGCTCACGCATCAAATACCGCGATAACAAATATTGGCAGCAAGCCTTAGATAAAATTCCCAACTTACCCGTAAAAGGTCGTTTAGTGTACTGGTATCTGCGCTACCTCAAACAAACTTCGCAAAATGAAAAATTGAAACAAGTCCTTGCAAGCTTTTACAAACTATGCCCGGGCTCTTACTATTTAGAAGTTATCAAAGCAGAATTTGCAGCAGAATTGAAAAAAATCAAAACTCCCAACAATCCCTTAAAAGATAAAAATAGTTTGTTAAGCTACCTCTCCCTAAAAAAACTAGAAGTATACGCGAGAGAACTCAACCGTAAGGACCTAAGTTTTGCCTACTACCGCGGAGCCAGACAACTATCTGACAAACTCATTGATGCCTATAAAAAAATTGATAAAAATAAAAAATTAGAACAAGCCGTCAGCTATTTAAAAATTGGTGAATTGTCCTATGGTATGGCAATTCTCAAAGAATACGCACGTGAAAAACAATACACCCCCGGAGAAAAATACGAGCTATTTGTAGGAGCAGGCGATATTTCAGGGCAAACTTATGTTTCCTTGTATTATACACGCCAACTAATGAAGTTCTACCTATTGGCTGATGATCCATTGCTATTGCCAGAAGCAATTACCGCAAGACTTTACCCAAGACCCCACAGAGCTTTGGTCAAAAAAAATACCAAACGATACCCAGTAGATGAAAACGTAATCTATGCCGTTATGCGGCAAGAATCTTTCTTCCGTGAGAATGCAGTTTCCTCGGCGAAAGCAAAGGGACTCATGCAAGTCATCCCGAGTACCGGAAAAGGTCTCGCCAAAGCCCTAAAGGTAAAGCAGTATTCCTTACATGATCCAGAAGTCTCGATTCGTTTTGGTACCAAGTTTCTCTTTGACCTACTCAATAGCTACAACAGGGACCTACGCTGGGCATCCATTGCCTACAACGGAGGTCCGGGAAATCTACGCAAATGGAAACGCAACCACTACCGGGGAGACTTCAACCAATTTTTAGAAAACCTGCCCTCGCGGGAATCGAGAAACTATTGTAGGATTGTCATATCGAATTATATCAACTACCGGACCTTGATGCTTGTAAATGAGGTAGAATGACAAATAAATTTTGCAAAAGAGAAAAAATGGTTTTACGAAAAGAGGAAAATAAAAATCATAAAGAAGAAACTAGAAGAAAACAACTACATAGGATGAGGAAAAGGTAAAGAAAATATGGCAGAAACATGTATTATCAAAATCGATGGAAAAGAGTATGAGCTACCAATTGTAGAGGGAACCGAAAAAGAACGTGCAGTTGACATTAGCAAACTGAGAGCCTCTACAGGAGGATACATAACAATCGATAGCGGATACTTAAATACCGGGGCCTGTCAAAGTGGAGTAACCTTCCTAAATGGAGAAAAAGGAATTTTACGCTACCGAGGTATTCCAATTGAGCAGCTTGCTGGAAAATCCAGCTTTGTAGAAGTCGCTTATTTGTTGATCTATGGCAAACTACCTACTGCTGAACAATTAGAAACTTGGAAAGAGTCCTTAACGCTTCATACTCTAATCCACGAAGATCTCAAACGCTTATTTAACGGTTTTCCCAAAGATGGACATCCCATGGCAATCATGTCTTGTATGATAGCTTCCCTTTCTACCTATTACCAAGACTCCTACGACCCTCTCACCCCAGAGGATAGAGAGATATCTATCATAAGATTGCTAGCAAAATTTCCTACCATCGCAGCCTTTGCCTACAAAAAATCAATAGGCCATCCTGCAGTATTTCCTAACAACTCTTTGGACTATTGCTCTAACTTCTTAAACATGATGTTCTCCGTTCCCTCGGAAAAATATGAAATTGATCCCGTGCTTGTCAAAGCATTGGACCTCTTGTTGATCTTACATGCAGACCATGAACAAAACTGTTCTACCTCAACAGTTCGCTTAGTTGGTTCTAGTCTGGCAAATATCTACGCTGCCATTTCTTCAGGTATCTGTGCACTATCAGGCCCAAGACACGGAGGCGCGAACCAAGAAGTATTGGAGATGCTCAACCAAATCAAAGAAAGTGGTTGGTCGATAAAACAAGTTGTCGAAAAAGCCAAAAACAAAAGTGACAATTTCCGATTAAGTGGTTTTGGCCATAGGGTTTACAAAAACTTTGACCCAAGAGCTAAAATTATCAAGACAGCCTGTGACGAAGTACTGATAAAACTAGGTATAAAAGATCCACTACTAGACATCGCAAAAGAACTCGAAGAAGTAGCTCTCAATGATGATTATTTTAAGGCTAGAAATCTCTATCCCAATGTAGACTTTTACAGTGGAATCATCTACCGTGCGATTGGAATCCCTACCAATATGTTCACCGTTATGTTTGGTATGGGACGACTACCTGGTTGGATCGCCCAATGGAAAGAAATGATTGAAGCCCCTGATATGAAAATCGGTAGACCGAGACAAATCTATGTTGGCCAACAAGAAATTTCTTACGATGATGCAAAAAAAAGTGCGTCTAACGGTTAAACTCTAAGAGCCTGTCTGAAAACACTACTACAGCCTCTTGCAGCTTACCTTATGTGTAAGAATACACTTATTTTAAGACACGCTGTAAACTCTCCTTCCCCAACAACAAATCTTTGTTGGGGAAGTTGTATACACCTATACCCAGAATAATTTTTGAAAAACAACACCTACCAAATCAATCCCGAAACCGCTCGATCGCTCAGTTTGCAACACCCCTGGATCTACCGAAAGCATATTTCTAAAGATGTCCAGTGGAAAGATGGCAGTATTGTATCGCTCTACTTCCAAAATGTTCTCTACGGGACAGCAGTCTATTCCCAAAAAGGTATGATAGCCCTACGAGTCTTTGCCTACAGAAAACAAAAATTGCAGGCTTCCTACCTAAGACAAAAAGTCAGCCAAGCGGTAGCCAAAAGGTTGTCATTACTTACACAAACCAATAGCATACGCTGGATACATGGGGAAAATGACTCTCTACCAGGAATCACAATCGACACCCATAACAATTTAATGGTACTTATGGTGTATACCCCTGCATTAGTTTGCTTGGGTCGTTACTTAGCACAAGTACTACGGCAGAAACTAAAAGCTGAAAAAATCCGTACCAAGTATATCTTGCTAAAAGCCCCCAGGAGAATGGGAGAGAATAGTTTAGCAAAAAACCAGCGCATGCTGCGTGGAAAAGAACATATTGGGCTTGTAGAAATCAAGTACCAGGGACAAAACTATCTTATCGATCCACATACAGGAAAAGGTGGAACATACAACGATATACGCAACTTGCGTAATTATATCTTAGAGAACACAGAACTCTTCCAAGGAAAAAGATGCCTAAACTTGTTCTCTAATAATGGTATTTTGGCCCATTGTCTGGTTCGAGCTGGTGCAGAAAAGGTGTATTCTTTAGAAGATAGTAGTAAGAGCATTGCAGTTCACAAACGAAATATAGAAGAGCAACAGTGTAAAAAACAAATTGTTCTCAAGAAAAATATCTTCAGAGAGTTAGGCGAAAGTCTAGAAGAAATGCAAGATACATTCGGTGTAGCTGTCATAGATCCACCCAATCTAACTGCTAGCCAGAGAGATAAAGCAAAAGCTAGAAAGATCTACGCGTCCCTCATATCTCAGGTAATCCCAAGTTTACAAGAAGAAAGCGTTGTGATTCTATGTTCTTGCTCGAGCCGTATCCATGAAAAAGACTTTTTACGCATTTGCGTCAACACATGGAAAGAACATGGAATCAAATATAAACTATTAAGGCAATTGCAGCCCGAGATAGACCACCCTACTAAAGACTCTTTTCCGGAAGGGAAATACTTCAAAGTTCACATCTATAGGATTCAGAAATGAATACGTACCAATTATTAGATTCAGGCGACTATGCCAAGTTAGAAATCATACATGGTTATAAAATCATACGTCCATCCTTGACATCACCCTATCAAAAAACGGACTACGCTCTCTGGGAAGATGCAGATGCTATTTACCACAAAAATGAGAAGGGTGGTGGAAAATGGCAGTTTACACAAGAAATTCCAGAAGAGTTCTTCATTGGCCACCAAGGCATGCAATTTAAAATCAAACTCACACCCTTTGGCCATATCGGACTATTTCCAGAGCAGGAACAAAATTGGCAACTGTTGCGAAAGATAGGTTCCCTTCTTCCCGAGACAGAAACCTTAAATTTATTTGCCTATTCCGGTTCCTCCACCATTGCTGGTTTGCAAGGTGGTCTATCCCTTTGTCATGTAGACTCCTCAAAAGGAATGGTCGCTTGGGCCAGAGAAAACGCATTAGCCTCTGAGGTTGCCAACAAAAAAGTACGCTGGATTGTCGATGATGTGCAAAAATTTATCAAGCGCGAAGTGAAACGAAACAAGCAGTATCTAGGTTTTATCCTAGATCCTCCTACCTTTGGCAGAGGCAATAAAGGAGAGGTTTGGAAAATCGAAAAGCACCTGATAGAACTCTTTGAAAATCTCATGCGTTTGTGTAACAGCAAACCTGCTTTTGTAATCTTATCCTGTCACTCTTCCGGTTACAGCCCCCTATCTTTGGAAAGAATTTTACGTTCTCATATCAAAGAAAGAGGTATATTTAGCTCTACAGAACTACAGATCCAGGAAGAATATGGGCATTACCTATCAGGTGGCTTCTGTGCCTATTTCCTTAGTGATAAACTAAAATCTCTACATAAAGAAATCCCCTAACTCCCTATGGCAAAACTCAGCAAGACTTTTACAATCACAAGTTTTTCAAATGACAAGGTAAAATACGTTCACAAACTACGCGAGAAAAGAAATAGAGATCGCGAAGGAAAATTCTTGATCGAAGGCTTCCGCGAACTAACACGCGCTTTACAATCGAAAAAAATTACCTTCCAATCTCTCTTTGTTGCACCGGATTGCTTTTTAGGCAAAAATGAAGAAAGACTTGTTGAAAAATTAAATACAACAACGTTTACCCTGCCAAGAAAGCTATTTGAAAAAATCTCTTATCGTGATAGGCCAGATGGACTACTTGCAGTTTGCCAAACTCCTGATTTTCATTTAAAGGAAGATACCCAGCTCTCAGGAGACTTTTTTCTCATCATCGAAGGGGTAGAAAAGCCTGGCAATCTAGGAACTATATTGCGAACTGCAGAAGGAGCCGGGGTATCAGCTATCTTTGTTACTGATCCACGTATAGACTTATTTAATCCAAACGTGATTCGTTCCAGCACAGGAACTCTATTTACCAGTACAGTATACAAATCTACTACAGAGCAGGTACTAGGCTTTTTGCAAAACCAAGGAGTTGTAATTTTTGCTGTCACTCCAAAAGCCGAGCAGTACTACTTCCAACAATCCTACCAAGAACGATTTGCGCTTATGTTTGGTAGTGAACAGTACGGTTTATCCGAATACGCGAGAAATACAATCACAACCGGTGTAAGCCTCCCCATGCTGGGAGAGGCTGATTCGTTAAACCTAGCTATGTCTTGTGGCATTTTGATCTATGAAGTAGTACGACAGAGGATGCAGAAGTGAAAATAGCCTATTATGTATCTGGACACGGCTTTGGCCATATCAGTCGTTCCTATGAAATTTGCAAACTTCTCTTGCAAAAGCAAAATGTCGACAAACTCTACCTTGTATCCAGCCGCAGCTATTTTGTGAATGAAAAACATTCTAAATTGATCTTTAGAAATACCACTACTGATGTTGGTATGGTACAAAAAACTTCTATTTCTCTAGACATTCCTGCCAGCGAACGAGCCTGTAAAGATTTTCTAAAACAAAAAAAACAACTCCTAGCAAGCGAGCTTGCCTTTCTAAAAGAATCGCGAATTGATTGTATCGTTTCCGATAGTTCTTCCCTACCATTCCTACTCGCACAACAATTGGCAGTTCCTTCTTTTTATATAGGGAATTTCACCTGGGATTTTATCTATTCGCATTACCAAAAGCAGTACCCATTTTTCCAAGAATATGCAAAAGAATTAGAGGAAGAATACTCTTTAGCTGCAATGGGTTTTATCTTACCATTTCACTGTCCTATAACAGCTATTAAAAATAAACGGTATACCGGTTTAGTTGGCAGAAAAGCGACTAGAGATAAAAAAGACGTACGCAAGCAGTTGGGTTTTGCTGAAGACATTAGCTATTTTTTATACTCCTTTGGTGCCTACGGTATAGAAGAGAACAAAGTAGATCTAAGTGCTTTGCCGCAAAATCATAAAATTGTCGTCGCTGGGTATAAAGGTTTGCAGAGACCAGAAGTTTTGCATATTGAGGGTATAGACTATCCTGATGTGGTGAAGGCCTGTGATTATGTAGTAACAAAACCTGGCTATGGAATTTTAAGCGAATGCTATTTTGCCGGAACCCCTATCCTGTATACAGACAGGGGTGATTTTCCAGAATACCCCTATTTACTACAAGCCTTAAAGGACTCTTTTATTTCAAAATACATTAGCCAAGAACAAGTGTATCGATTTGATTTTGCACAAACACTAGAGCAGTTAGTCCCACCACAAAAAACGACACGGTACCAAGACGGAGCGACAGAAATTGCGGAAGCGATATTGGCCGCAGTGTAGCTTTTGCATTTCCTTGGTTTTACTCACTTTTTCTCTCAGACTGCAACATTCCTGTCTCTAAGGTAAGCAAAGACTGCATAACAAATTGGCGTAGAGCTTTGTCTGAGCCAAGGGGAAGTGGAAAACCTCCTCCATTGAGTAGTGTTGCAATTCCGTGGACTAAACTCCAAGCAGTGCAGGAAAGTTGCAGAGGTTCTTCTTGGACAAACTCTCCAGCCTGTACACCTTCCAAAACAATGCGGTGCAAACCGACAAAAGCTCTGTCACCCTCTCGTGATAAAGATTCTGGAATTTTACGAGGCTCTGCTTTCCTACTAGCCGAAAACATCAGCTCTGTCCTTTTCGGAAAGGCAATTGCGAGTTTTACATAGGCTAGACCTGCCTGTTGTAACTTCTCACGGAATGTTTTGCCTTTGAGATAAGAACTTTCCATTGCATCCGCCAGAGCAGAAAAACCGCGTTCGGCCAAAGCGTACAACAGAACTTCTTTGTTCGCAAAATGTCGGTAGGGAGCAGTATGGCTTACCTGTAGTTCTGCTGCAATATCGCGCAAACTCAATTTCTCTGCCCCCAATTTTTCCAAATGAAGCTCCGATAAATGCAAAACACTTTCTTTCAAGTTTCCGTGGTGGTATTTTTCCAAAGAACGAGCCGCTTTTTTTTTCATAAAATGTTTACACCGCCAACATTTTTGTATTGACTTCCTTTTCCCAAATGTTTACATTGGAAACATAAATGTGTCGATTGGACTGTCAATCGCTTTTCAAGGAGAACCTATATGCCTTATCAAAAATGGAGAGACTTACGCCTTTCAAACCCCCTTCTTTTCTGGAATGGAATATTATCCCTTATTCTATTTATCTTGCTACTTCCCTTATACTTTTTCGATACAAGGACATTGTTAGGAGTAGCTATTTGGATCAAACCTATCAAATTTGCTATATCTCTTACTATTTACTCATTTACCCTGCTATGGATTTTACAATTTATAGAAGGCAAAGAAACTTTAGTAAAAAGATTGTCTTGGGTAATCTGCCTAGCCTCTTGGTTTGAAATTTTCGTGATTGCACTGCAAGCCTTTCGTGGAGTTCGCAGCCATTTCAACGTTGCTACCCCACTTGACGCTATATTGTTTTCCAGTATGGGTACGGTAATTACTTGCTTTTGGTTGGTCCACCTATTCTTTGCTTACCAGCTAATGCGCCAAAAAACATCTCCCAGTCTGCTACATATATCCATTGTACATGGTATGTGGATAGCCGCAGTTGGCATGATCTTAGGTTTTGTGATGACGCAGCCAACAAGTGAACAAATCTCGCTGATGCAAGCTGGTTCTCCACAACTTTCTGGCAGGCATACCTTTGGAGCTGCAGATGGTGGACCTGGTCTTCCCCTAGTAGGCTGGAGCAAACAAGCAGGAGATCTAAGAATCGCCCATTTCTTTGGTATCCACGCTATGCAAGTTCTACCCTTTTTTGCCTTCTTAGCCTTTGGAAAGGAATCTACCAAGAGCAAACAAGGGATGCGACTCATTTCTCTAAGTTATGGATTTTTTACCCTTATTCTCACCATACAAGCTCTACGTGGAGAAGCACTTTTCCATCCATCCATATTTGTAATGACTTTATTTATTATATCCAGTTTCATCTTGTTAGTAGGTTTATTTCTCCTACTCTCTCCCCAACAACTTCAAAATAAGCTAGAGGTTACCTCATAATGGAAACATCTGAAATACTATTTAAAATTGCAAATATTATGAGTTTGATAAGTTGGTTTGTCCTTTTGGCCTTTCCACAAAAAAGATATACTAGCCTTTTTACCATAAGTATTATGGGGAGTTTGGTATTTGCAGGCATGTATATGGCTTCTTTGGCAATTAGCTTTTCCTACCCACAAGCAGGGGGAGGATTTGGAAGCCTACAAGAATTAGGTATACTATTCGATAAACCCTATGCCTTGCTTGCTGGTTGGATACACTACCTTGCCTTTGACCTATTTATCGGAACATGGGAAGGCTACCATGCCGATAAAGAAGGTATTCCACGCTGGTTGGTCATTCCATGCCAAATTTTTACCTTCTTATTGGGACCTACAGGTTTATTTTTGTATCTACTCGTCCGCTGGGTACGCAAACGAAAAATATTTCTCGAACAACCATTTGGATAGAATTATTTTCCTCGAAAACTTCCTTCTCGGTTTTGTAAAAAAGAATTCACGCCCTCCTGCAAATCTTCGGTTTCCAGTAGGGCTTCTATTCCCGATTGGCAACTCTCGATAGCTTTTTGTATACCATATCTTTCATAATCATTGGCAATAGCCAAGGTATATTTTACAGCAAGAGGAGCCTGTTTCATAATTTTGCCTGCAATTTCCAAAGATTGCTCTTCTAGATGCTTCTTCTCGGTAATATATTGCACAAGACCGAGCTGGTAAGCCTCCTCTGCGTTCAGAGTTTCACCGGTAATAATATATTTCATCGCGTTGCCCCTTCCTACACGTTCAATCCAACGCATAATACCACCACCAAAGGGAAAGATCCCGCGAGTCGTTTCGATTTGGCCAAAGATAGTCGAAGCCGCTGCAATCCCGATATCAGCAGCAAGCATTAACTCAATTCCCAAAGTCATACACATACCATGTACAACACAAATAACTGGTTTTGTCCTCTGTCTACCAATAAGCCCCCACGGGTCTACATTCGAGGAAGGTATTGGAAACCCTCGATTTTTTTGGATGAATTCCATAACTTCGCTTAGCTCTAGCCCCAAAGTAAAACTCTTTCCACTTGCTTTGACAATCGCAACCTTTGCATTGAGGTTATTTTCAAATTCGGTATACGCATCACTCAATTGCAATAGCATATCCGAGTTCATTGCATTGCGTTTTTCCGGTCGGTTGATGAGTATTGTAAAAACTCCATTTGCTTCAGAGGTTTGTATGAATTCTGGCATGAAATAATCCTTGTCCTCCCTAAAAGTGAATTTCTTCCATGAAAATCAATCTAATTTTATGTAAATGGATCAAAACTCTTTTTGGATATTTTTCTAGTTGACTTTTCTCATTTTTGACCTACTGTCAACGCGAATCCGTATATGATAGATATAAAGACCCATTCTGTAGAAAAACAACTTCTCATTAAATCCACTCTCTTTATTACAGCAATCCTAGCGATTAACCTTTTTATATCTGGCTTCACCATGCATTCTTTCTTTGCAAGAAAAATCCCTGGGATGATTTTACTTTCAGGTGGAGTTGTTTTTACTTGCAATCTAGCTTTTTACAAAGTTTTTCAAAATTGGTTGTGGTTTCGGGTTCTTACAATTACCTATGGACTCTTCCTTCCCATATCCTTGCATATTGCATTAGGAGGTTATACCAACTCAGGAGGAATTTTGATGTGGGGGATACTCATTATTCTTTGGTCAGTTGTCATTGAAGAAACTAGGTTAAAATATTTTTTAGTCTCTAGCTTTATATTTTTAGCGATTGTATTTTACTTTTACGAACAGCAACTCTCCCCAACAGTCCCTCCACTGCTCATACAACAGAAAGTTTTCTTAATCATCAACCTGCTAGTAAGTATGACTCTCTGTATTTTTATCGTATTTGACCTCAACCAATCCAAACTAAAAAAAGAAAAGTTAAAATCTGATGAGTTATTGCTAAATATTCTCCCTGCTGCTACAGCACAAGAATTGAAAGAAACCGGACAAACCCAACCAATGTCCTATGAATCGGTCACAGTCATGTTCACCGACTTCAAAGGCTTTACACAAATTGCCGAAGAACTCTCTCCAGAAGAAGTCGTCAGAGAACTGCACCATTGCTTTAAAGAATTTGATTTGGTAGCGAAGCAGCATGGCTTAGAAAAGATCAAGACTATTGGAGATGCCTATATGTGTGTCGGTGGACTTCCCCTAACAAATGATACCCATCCTACAGATGTTGTACGAGCAGCTCTTGCCATGCGAAATTTTATCAATACTTGGAAGGAAGAACATTTAGCTAACAACAAACCAGTTTGGGATGTTCGCATTGGAATTCATACCGGTAAGGTAGTTGCAGGAGTTGTCGGAGTAAGCAAGTTCTCCTATGACATCTGGGGAGATACAGTCAACATGGCTTCTCGTATGGAGTCGTCTGGCTCACCAGGACAAGTAAACATTTCTGAAGACACTTTCCTATTAGTGCAGAATCACTTCAATTGCACTGCCAGAGGCAAAATTGCTGCAAAAAACAAAGGCGAGATGGAAATGTATTTTGTTCAAGACGAAAAACATATATAACTTTATAGATCCAACTAATCAAAGCAACATATTAAGAGGTTTTTAAAAAATACGATATTCAGGGTATTTTTGTTACTATTAAATAATCTTAAACATACTAAGGGTAACAAAACTACTAAAGATGTCAGTTAAGTTTCTATAGGACTCACTTGATTTCATAAGCAGCAAAATAGACATACTTTAGTAAAAAAATCATTGACATTGCCTATTTTATTCGTATAGACTTATCTCCCAGACACGCTATAAGTCACAGTTTATTCTGAGAAAAAAGGAGATAATATGGCACTTGGAGAAGAATTTCAAAATCTACCCATGTCTAGTTTGATAGGAGCACCTCTGGATGCTGCCTGCAATGCAAATCTAAAACTAGCGAGAGCTACAGCCGAATTTATAGAAACAATAGGATTTGAAAAAGATGATACTGGTAAACCAACCAATGCAATTCGAACAGCAAAATTTGCTTTTGATAGACCCTATATTCCAGATGACAATGGAGCACAGGTTCTAGAACGAGTAAATATAGAAGTTCCCCTGCTTTCTGTAGTACAAATCCCCAGCCTACGAGTAAAAAACGTAGATATAACCTTCGATATGGAAGTAAAAACGAGTGAAAGTTCTCAAGAATCTTCTGATAAAAGTGGTTCTTTAGAAGGTTCCGCAAAAGCTGGTTGGGGACCTTTTTCCATACAGGTAAGTTTCAAAGGGGCGGTTTCTGCTCATAAAGAAAACACAAGATCTACTGACAAATCTGCAAAATACCATGTAGAAGTGAGTGCAGTTGATTCTGGAATTCCCGAAGGACTGGCAAGAGTTCTCGATATTATGAACCAAGCAGTAGCTCCTAGGCCAGGTGATTCTACAAGTAAACCAATAGCTCCTAGTGCAGATACTGCGACAGACAAACCAGCT